>DUUG01000303.1 GCA_012841675.1 Clostridiales bacterium | reverse complement strand
CTGCGGCTTTGACCGATGTTCCACATAATCCTTGACGTAATTGGCACTGTACAGCCGGTTTTCATCGCAAAACCGGATCGCCTCCAGTACGGAGTTCACACTGTATTTCTTACAAAGTGCCTGTATCCACCTTTCGCCATGAAAATGGGATAAGCCACAAAAGTGTAAAGCCGTTACAGACCCAAATGCAAAAGCCAAACTTATTACTTTTTTCAGTACGGTTATTTTACTAGAAATCTTACAGTTCTATTCTGCATGTTCTTCATTAGAGTTATAGCATAAAAGATAAAAGAAGCCAATTGCAACGCAATCAACTTCTTTCGACAAATATTCTGGTGCGGGTAACAGGAGTTGAACCTGCATATCAAAGATACCAGATCCTAAGTCTGGCGCGTCTGCCAATTCCGCCATACCCGCAAATCTTCGGTAGGGGCAGGGAAGTGCCCCTACCGAACTATTATACCATATTTATTTCTTGGCTGCAACTGCTTCTCGTGCAGCAGCGGCAATATCCGCAACGGTCAGATGCATGGCTTTTTCCAAATAGTCAAGCATACCGACCTCGCCGAACCGATCCTTTACGCCTACGCGGCGCATAATAGTCGGCCGGTTCTCAGAAAGGGTTTCTGCAACTGCACTGCCAAGGGCGCCGAGAATACTGTGGTTTTCAGCGGTGACAACCGCATTGCACTTGGCGGCATACTTCAGGATGGTTTCCGTGTCAAGGGGTTTCAGCGTGTGCACATTCACAACAGCAGCGTCAATACCGTCTTCCTGCAACGCTACCGCGGCTTTCAGGGCGCGAACCACCATAATACCCGTGGCAAAAATGACAACATCGGAACCGTCCTTCAAAACGTCGGCCTTGCCAAGACGGAACTTATAGTCAGGGCCGTAGATTTTGTCCGCCTGCGTACGCATGATGCGGATATAGGCGGGGCTGTCGTTGTAGGCAATCTGCGGAATGGCCTGGGCCAGCTGCGTTGCGTCTACCGCTTCGAACACAACCATATTCGGAATAGAGCGCATGAGAGACATGTCTTCCAAGCTCATATGCGTTCCGCCGTTTAACTGGGCGCAAATGCCAGGGTCAGTGCCGCCGATCTTGACAGGCAGATTGGTATATGCGCAGGAAATTGTAACCTGATCCATGCAACGCCTAGTGGCAAAGGGAGTAAACGTGTTGGCAAAAGGAATCTTGCCTGAAGCGGCCAGTCCGGCAGCAACGCCGATCATATTCGCTTCCGCCACGCCCACATCAAATGTACGGTCGGGGAAGGCCTTGAAGAACGCCTTGGTGCCGTTAGCGTTCATAAGGTCCGCTTCGCAAACAACAATTCGATCGTCTTTTTCAGCAAGGGCGATGAGGCCTTCGGCGTATACCGCACGCATTTCTTTCGCGTCTTTTTCAAATGTCATGACCATAGCCCCCTTTTACGATAATGCGGCAAGTGCCTGATCCAAAAGTTCTTTATTTACGTTGGTACTGTGCGAGGCAACGGTTCCTTCGCAGAAGGAGGCGCCTTTGCCCTTTATGGTTTTCATGATAATCATGGTGGGGCGTTCCTTCTCCTGCTTAGCGGCAACAATGGCAGCGTCAATGGCAGCCACATCGTGACCGTCGCATTCGAGTACATGCCAGCGGAACGCGCGCCATTTGTCGGCAATAGGCTCAACGGAGTTGATTTCGTCGGTCATACCGTCAATCTGCATGCCGTTGTTGTCGCAGAAAGCAATCAAGTTGGAAAGCTTCTGATTAGCGGCATACATGCCTGCCTCCCAAATCTGGCCTTCCTGGCTTTCGCCGTCACCAATGATGGCGTACACATAATTATCCCGGCCATCCAGCCGGCAGGCAATAGCCATGCCAACAGAAGCGGAAAATCCCTGGGCCAAGGAGCCGGCCGTCATATCAATGCCGATTGTTTTGTTCATGTCACAATGGCTGGGCAGGTTGGTTCCCGGTTGATTTAACGTAAGGCATTCTTCTTCGGGGAAATATCCGCGTAGAGCCAGTGCCGCATACAGGGCAGGGCCTGCATGTCCCTTTGAAAGCACAACGCGATCCCGATCGAGCCAGCGCGGTTCATCGGGGCGGATGTTCAAGTGTTTGAAATACAAAACAGACAACAAGTCGGAAATAGACATGGCACCGCCCACGTGTCCTTTGCCTATTTCTGCAAACATTCTAAGAGCCAGCTTGCGAATTTCTGTTGCTTTTCCTTCTAAATAAAGCCGTTCCTGCTTATCCATAGCGATCCTTCCCTTCCATGGATTACTTCACGCGGGCAATGCCCGATTCGTGTCTAATCAAAGCTTTGGCTTCGGTCAATCCTTCGTAATACTCGTCGTACATTTCACTTCTCAAGACGCTGTCGACCTGCACATTGCGTGCCGTATCGCCTTCGCCTACATAATACATCAGATGGAAGCCGTAATCTGTTTTAATAATGTCCGTATCTCCGGGTTTTCTTGCATCGTCAAACAGCCAAGCTTCAAACTCGGGCACCATTTGGCCCAGAATAACATCTTCATACAAGCCGCCGTTTTCAACGCTGCCCGTATCTTCCGACTTTTCCATTGCGAGTTCGGCAAAGCTTTCTTCGGTCTTTGCGCCGTTTTTCCAAGTGTTATAGATATCTTCCAGCTTGGCCTTAACGTCGTCTTCCGTTACTTCTTCATCCTCTTCGTCATATCTCAGCAGAATATGCCGCACATTGCGGGAGCCATAATCGCCGACATTTTTGTCAATAAAGTAGTAGACGGAAACAGAGGACGAATTTTCAACAATTTCAATATCGCCGTTGCGGCGGCTATCGTCAAACATCCATTCGGAAACGGATTCCGGTACGCTGCGGGAATACTTATTTTTCTCCAGGAGATCCTCTTCGCTCTTGCCTTCCACTGCTTTGCCTTCGCTATCGGTCGAAGCGGTCAGCTCTTTAGCCAGTTTGAGGAACTCGTCTTTCGTGGCGTCTTTAAACTTCGATTCCAGCTCTTCCTTCTTTTTGGAAACTGCTTCCTTCAAAGCGGCGTCTTTGTCTTCCGCCTCCTCAGGAGCGGTCACGGTAATGTTGAAGGTATAGTAGGTTACGGCATCAAATTCGGACGGGTCTTTCGTATACCGTGCGTCTAAAGCGGCTTGGTCCACCGGGAAATTTTCGATCTTATGCTGCCTAAAGGCATCAACAAGCTTTTCCCGTTCTACATACTTGCGGTATGTAGAAGGAGTAATGGTTTTGCCGAAGTTGGCGCGGAGCAGGGCAGCAAAGGTCATGTTGCTCTCGCGGGCGTATTTCTCCATTTCGGCGATCTGCTCGTCGACCTCTTTTAACTGCTTGTCGCTTAAAGTAAAGTTTTCGGCCTTGGCCGCCTGCTCTAGCAGAAGGATTTCATACATCTGGTTTACTGCATCGTTGCGAATCACTTCGCCCCAGGTTTCACCAGTTTCTTCGTCCCGTACTTGTCTAAAAAGGTTATAATCAAAATTGATACCGAAAATATCAATTCCATACATCAAATAGAATTGCTGTGCTTGTGCCTGATAAGATTTTATCATAGCGTGGTAATAAAATTCCAGTTCGGGTGCTTTAACGGTTTGGCCACCAACGGTAATCACATCGGTGCTTTTGAGAATAACTCCGCTGTCCTTTACAAGGCTCAAAACGATCATGGAAAGAAGCGATAAGGCAATAAAAATTGCCACAGCGGCATACAAACGGTTTTTTGCCTTGCTGGACAGACCTTGTTTACTTTTCTTTGGGGTAGACAGCATCGGCTTGTCCATTTCATTTTGATTCCTGGAACTTTTGCTCACATGTACCTCCCAAGTCCGCCG
>DUUG01000302.1 GCA_012841675.1 Clostridiales bacterium | reverse complement strand
GCTGTCTATCCCGTGGATCGGCATTACACCTGTTTGGCCTTCTGTCTGACGGTGGTGTCCATAGCCACAACACGCATCTCTACGCCCTTTTAAAGCTTGCCAAGGACAAGGGACTGAAAGACGTTTTCGTCCATTGCTTCTTAGACGGTCGCGACGTTTCGCCCACCTCCGGTGCGGGCTTTATCGAGGAGCTGGAGCAGGAGATGGATCGCATCGGAACCGGCAAAATTGCCACTGTGATGGGGCGATACTATGCCATGGATCGGGACAACCGGTGGGAGCGGGTTGAAAAAGCCTATGCCGCCATGGTCTACGGCGAGGGAGAACCTGCCCCTGATGGGCCAGCAGCCGCCGTGCACGCCTCCTATGAGAACGGTGTTACCGATGAGTTCGTTTTGCCCCATGTGATGGAAAACGCGGCGCAAATTCGCCACGATGACGCTGTCGTTTGCTTTAATTTCCGGCCTGACCGGGCAAGGGAAATCACGCGGACGCTGGTCGACCCCGAATTTGACGGGTTTGAGCGTAAAACAGGCGCCGTTCTGCCCCTGTATGTCTGTATGACCCAGTATGACGCGTCTATGCCCAACGTGCTGGTTGCCATGAAGCCCCAGTCGCTCTCCATGACCATGGGGGAATATATCTCCAGCCTCGGCTTAAAACAGCTTCGCATTGCCGAAACCGAGAAATACGCCCATGTGACGTTTTTTTACAACGGGGGCGTGGAGACGGTTTACCCCGGCGAGGACCGGATTTTAATTCCGTCGCCCAAGGTAGCTACCTATGATATGCAGCCGGATATGAGTGCGCCGGAAGTCACCGATGTGGTCTGCGAAACCATCGGCAAGGGCGTTTACGATATGATTATCCTAAACTATGCCAACTGTGACATGGTGGGGCATACCGGCGACTTCGCCGCGGCTGTGGCTGCGGTGGAAACGGTGGATGCTTGCGTCGGGCGGGTGGTGGAGGCCATCGGTCAGATCGGCGGTATCGCTTTGATTACGGCGGACCACGGCAACGCAGAAAAAATGTTGGAGGACGATGGCGTTTCGCCCTTTACGTCCCATTCCACCAGTCTGGTGCCTTTCATTGTGGTGGGCGCGGATGTAAAGCTTCGGCCCGGCCGCTTGGCGGATATTTCGCCCACCATGCTTGACCTGATGGGTCTGTCCCAGCCGGCGGAAATGGACGGTACCAGCCTGATCGTTCGATAATGTTTGTAAAACCCCGGATAGCGTGAAGTTATCTGAATAAACTAACCGGAAATTTCTTCCGGTTAGTTTTTGCTTCATAGGGGTAAATAAAAAAGTGAACTTTTGGAGAAATCCATGTTGGAAAAACTATGTCTAAAAGAGTTTGATCAAATTTACAATTTAATGGAAGTAAGCTTTCCCAAAGACGAATACAGGTCGTATTTCGAGCAGAAAGCCTTGTTGGATCATCCCCTTTATCAAATATACGTGCAAAAGGATGTAAATGCCCAGGTTGTAAAAGGGTTTTTGGCCGTTTGGGATTTGGATTTCTTTGTATTTTTCGAGCATTTTGCTGTAAATCCGGCGTATCGAAATAGCGGTATTGGCTCGAAAATGCTTGTGGAATTCTCAGAAATGCTTGGGAAGATGGTATGTCTTGAGGTGGAACCGCCGGATAGCGAGATGGCGTCCCGGAGGATTGGTTTTTACGAGCGCAATAACTTTTTCTTTAACGAGTACCCGTATACGCAGCCGGCGTTATCCAAAGGGCAGAAGCCGGTTCCGCTTTTTATCATGACGTATGGCAGGCCTATCAGCAAACAAGAATTTGATACCATCAAAAACAAGCTGTATACGCAGGTTTACAAGCAGTTTTAGGGCATATTGCGCCTAGTGTATGACAAGCGGTATGCCCCTGTCACCGCCAAGTAGCGGCAAGGAATGCTTGTTTTCAGAAACGCCAATTTTACAGCCGTTATGCAACATAGAAATACATACAAAAACACCCGAGGCGCTCATCCATCGGGTGTTTGTTGTTACGTGGTTTTGTGTTCTAACCCTATATTTAATGTATAATAGGAAAAAGCCGGACAATCTTGAACTGCACCCCAATTGTTAGACAGTATGGTATACTGAATAACGATTGGGGTGATTTTATGCCAAAAGGAGTACCGAACAAACGATACACATTAGAATTCAAACAGATGGTAGTTGAAACTATGCATCGAGAAAGACTAAGTTATTGTGAAGCTGCTCGGCAGTTCGACGTGGATGACAAGCGAGTCGCAGCATGGGAGCGCATCCACCTTGCGGAAGGACCAGATGGACTTGCTGTAGAACGCCGTGGACGTAAAAGTACAGGCAGGCCGAAGAAGCTGCCACAAAAGGTGGAAGAAGACCTGCTGGCCGAGGTGCAGCACCTTCGGGCAGAAACTCTATCTATCCCCGATTCTTGACCTGTGCAGCCGGGATATTGTGAGCTACACCATCTCGGAGAGGCCAGTGCTTTCCATGGTCATATCTATACTGGACAAGGCTTTTGCAAGGATACCGGACGGGACAAATCTTATTCTGTATTCCGACCAGGGTTGGCAGTACCAGCATAAGCAGTACCAAAAAATGCTACGCAGGAAAGGGATTCG
>DUUG01000301.1 GCA_012841675.1 Clostridiales bacterium | reverse complement strand
TGTACACCGGCGGCCTCGAGTTCGGAAGCTAAGAATCGTCCAAAGCCGTCGTCGCCGATTTTGCCTGCAATGGCAGGGCGGCGGCCCAGTTTTGCCAAATTAATGGCCGCCGTAGTGGCACATCCCCCTGTGTGGAGGGAAATATGCTCGGTTAAAGCGAGTTTTCCCTTGCCGGGGAGAGTGGGTACGGGCTTGGCAATGGCGTCGGCCACTAAAATTCCAACGCAAAGAACGTCAAACATAAGACACCTCGCAATTTCTATCAGATGACGGGCGAGCCGGCAAGCTGCTCTCTTAAAAGAGTTTCACAAAGGGCAAGCAGTTCCTCCGGTGTGCCGCCCTTGGACAACAGGCCATAGGCGGAAAGGGCCATGTCCATGGTATTGCTTTCCGGCGAAATATCGCAGTGATGGGCGAGAACATAGGCGGCACCGTGCTCGGCAAGCATAGTTTTCACATAGGCGCTACCCTCGTCGTTTTGCCCCGTAAACAAAAGGCCGCAGGCAAGACCGGCCGAAAGATAAATAGGGGAAACGCCTACCTCCTCGGCCAGTTTGATGGCCCCGGCAAAGCGGTCATCCGGGGAGAGCTTGCGCTTTGTGTCCCGCCCCACACGGTCGATAGTATCGCCCAGGGCTTTATTGGCAAAGCGAAGCAGAAGATCGTCAATATGAGGGAGGATTTCCTCCAGCGGGACGGAAAACCGGCGGGACAAAGCCCGGGCCGATTCCAGCATAGCGCGCTGTACCAGCAGCTTGACAACCGGCGTGTTGATGGCCTGCCAGATATAGGTTTGGTTGAGAAGATGCCCCAAATAAGCCGTTAACGCATGGCCCATGTTATGTAAAAACAGCTTTCGTTGCAGATAAAAAGCAAAGGGGGAGTAGGGGGATAGACCGGGAACGGCCGGAATTTCTCCGCGAAATGCCGCCTTGTCCACGGGCAGGAAGGCATACGGCTCAACGCGGATACAAAGTGCGTCTTTTTGCTTCATTTCCTCTGTCATAACGGGAACCATCCGGCCGATGGAGGCTTCCACCAGCCCTACACGCTGGTCAAACACCTCCGCTTCGGCAGGCGACAGGTACGAAAATAGCAGTTTCCGCAAATACTGGTCGGCGTTAAGCATGTTTTCGCAAATGATGATATTAAGCGGTGCCACATTGCCCTTTTGCCAGCGGACAGAAAGCCCTTGCGCCAGGGTTTTTGCAATATGGGGAATAACGTTAACGCCCACCGCCGTTGCCATGACAGACGCTTTCGCAATGGCATGGGCCACGGCGTCTGTGTCTGTTCCGTCAATGCCGCTGACATTTTCCACAAGGGTTACGCTGGTTTTCTGGTCGGAAACAATCTCCAAAGGGTATGACCGGCGCTGGTTAAGCGCGGCGACCAATGTTTGATTTACGTCAATAAATGAAACATGGTAGCCGGCGGCGGAAAACAAAGGGCCAAGAAAGCCGCGGCCAATGTTTCCGGCGCCGTATTGAACAAAGGATTTCATATGGTTCCTTTCTGCGCGGCCGCTACTTGATTTCGGGAATCCGGCGAATGCGCGGGTCCGTAAAGACATCGTGCTCGTCAAAGCTGGGGGTGGAAAATTCAGAAACCACAGCCCCTTCCGGTCCCGCTTGGAACCAGTGCTTTGTGTTGGGAAGCAGCGTATACTGCTGGCCGGGGATTAGGATAATTTCGTGAAAGACGGTATACACTCCTTCCGGCGGTTTGGCCGAAGGATTCGGAGTCGGTTC
>DUUG01000300.1 GCA_012841675.1 Clostridiales bacterium | reverse complement strand
GGTTTTCCCGCCGTTGTTAGGGCCGGTTAGAATGTAAAGCCCGGTTTCCGCATCAAAGCGGATATCGTTTTTGACAATGCTTTGCCCGTCTGCTTTGCCCGAAAGGAAAAGAGATGGGTTATAAAGGTCGGATATAACCGTTGCCTTATCTCTTGCCACGCGCGGAGCACACATGGGAAGCCCCGCATCCCGCAGTTTCTTGATGAGCCGGACGGCACCAAGGTAAAACCGAAGCTCGCTAAACAGCGGAAGCTTGTCAATGTTGGCCATAGTGAGAGAGCGTATGGCCTTGGCAAAGGAGGAGGAGAACTTGCTGAACAGCTTGTTGAGAACGGTTACAACCGATTGGTGTAAATTATTCGCATCCTTGCCTTGGGAAAGGGGCGCAAGGGGTTCTAACGTCAGAAAATCGCGGTTATTAAAATCCATGCGGAACAGCCGGGCAGTTAAGTTGCCGGAGTGGTAGGGCTGGTCGTTAACGGATACGATGCCCACTTCCTCGACTTGCATTTTCGCGTTGAGATTGGCCCCTAAAGTAATACTCCGAATCCCCGAAACCTCTTTTTCAAAGGCTTCGCAGTTTTTCTTAAGAGTTTGATATTCCGGGGAATCGGCAAATTCCATTAGGTTATTGGCCATCGTCGAAAGCCCTTGGGAGGCAAGGGGCTTCTTAAGAGTAGAAAAACAGTCGGAAAGCCGGTCAACACAGGAAATAAGCAGCAAAATTTCCTTCACCTTATACAGATTGCTTTCCGCTGACCCTGTAATACTGCGGGAGGTATAGATGTCCTCAACGGCCATCAGATCATAGTACATTTCGTCCAGAACAGACAAAAGCACCTCGTTTTGCATCAAATCGGACAGGATTGCCTGCCGGTAGGCGATAACGGCCGGATCCGTAGTGGCATAGTATAAGAGAGGCTGCTTAGGCGGCATATCTCTTACATACAAAAGCTCGCGGATGATGGGGGAAAGTCGAAGGTGTTCTTCCAGTGCTTCCATGGTACCCAGTGGGGGAAAGCTGCTTTGATAATCCCTAGGATATAGCAAACTCATCGAATTCCTCCTGCCCTAAGCTGAATTTTCATATAAAGTATATAACAGATGAGAAAATATGGCAATTAAAAAATGCCTGACCCAAGAGGGCCAGGCAAAATTTAGATGTTTTCGATTTCTACAACGCGGCTTTCTCTAAGGGCGGTTTCCGCGTCAAAGCCGATTAAGTGGCTGTAAATGGAATCCTCTAACGTTGTGGCGGAAATGGAGGGGGCTTCGCCCTTTAAAATGCCCACAAAATCTTCCACTAACAAAAGGTCGCCGCTGTGGCCGCCGGCATCCACCCCTTCTTCGGTCAGGGGTGTTGTCACATACCCGGAAGGCGCATAGAGGTCCGGCGTGCGCAATATCGCTTCGCCTTCCGCCGTAAGCTCAAGCTCGCCCTTGGTGCCGGTAATGCGCAGGGGCCGTCCGGCCGGCACTGCGCCGCCGCACAGGGTAAAAGAGGCGGTTACGCCGTTTTCGTAGGCGATCATGACGGTCTGGTGGTCGTATACGTTGTTGTCACAGCGCCAAACACACCGGCCGTAGGGGTTGTCGGTTTTAAGAGAAGCAAGCTTTTCCTCCTCGGTTGCCTCGATGCCGCCTAGGTGTTCGATACTTTCCCAAGCGTAAAAACCCCATTTGTTGCGCTTGATATAGGTAGTCACGGCGGAATGGGGGCAATCTTTTTCAATGGAACAGTCCAACGCACAGCGCGTGCCCGAGCCTTCCGGCGCGTTTTCCGGCCGGAAATATTTTAAAGAGCCAAAGGAGGAAACTTTCACAGGCCGAACGCCGCTCATAAGCCAAGAGATAATGTCTAGGTCGTGGCACGATTTGGACAAAAAAATCTGCGAGCCGCAATGGTCAGAATTGCTCCATTTTCCGCGGATAAAGGCACAGTCGAAATGGTCATAGCCTATGTATTCCGCCGCGTCAATGTTCAAAATTTCGCCAATTCTCCGGCTAAAAGAGCCTTTTTTATCTTGCGATAGGTGGGGGCATACCGCAGAACATGGCAAATGAGCACTTTTCGCTTGTGTTTTCTGGCGGTGTTTAAAAGGAGGATTAGATCCTCTTTGTTGGTGGAGATGGGTTTTCCCAGCAAAAGGTCATACCCGGCTGCAAGCAGTGGAACGGAGGTCGGGATGTGCAGACGATCCATGGTGCCGTTGATGGCGCAATCTGCCAGCTTTCCCTTTGCGAGCAAGCTTTCCAGATCCGCAAAACAGCGGTCTTCCGGGAGAGCGTGAGCGGCGGCAGCTTGTGCCCTGCGAATCGGATTCGGGTCCACCACGCCGACAATAGACAGCCGGTCGGAGTGCTCTAACGCATAGGAAGCGTATTTCATACTTCTATGTCCAGCACCGACAATAATGGCAGTTATTTTGCCCATTTGATATTTTCCTTTCTATGTAGAAGGATAAAATACGGAAATTTTGTAAAAATTATAACACAGCAAAAGCCCATATGCAACTTATAGACGT
>DUUG01000299.1 GCA_012841675.1 Clostridiales bacterium | reverse complement strand
CTCGGCCCGCCGTTTCCGGCAAAACCGTCAAATGCGTCCGCCTGTGCGAAGGAGCAATTGCCCGGTCTAACCTTACCAAGCGGCAGAAGGATGTTGTGGAGTATCTTAGAAGCGAAGAATCTGCCCCTGTGAAGGATATCTGCTATTTTACGGGCGTAACACAGACTACCATTAACGCCATGGAGAAAAAAGGCCTGCTGGAAAGCTTTGAGCAGGAGGTGTTTCGGCCGGCGTATATGTCCAAGGGCGAATTTATGCCGGAGGATATTACCTTGTCGGATGAGCAGCAAAAAGCCTTTACAGGGCTTTCGGCCTTACTGGCCGAGAAAAAACCTGCCGCCGCCCTTTTGATGGGTGTCACAGGCAGCGGCAAAACCCTTGTGTACATGAAGCTTATCGAGCAGGTCTTAGAGGCCGGGCGGGGCACTTTGGTTTTGGTACCGGAGATTGCCTTAACGCCGCAGCTTTTAGAGCGTTTTTACCGGCAGTTTGGAAACCGGGTGGCTCTTTTGCATTCGTCCCTTTCCGCCGGAGAGCGGTATGACGAGTGGAAGCGCATTCAAAGCGGACAAGCCGATGTGGTCATCGGCACGCGTTTGGCCGTGTTTGCGCCGGTGCCAAATCTCGGTCTTGTGGTGTTAGACGAGGAACAGGAGGATACTTACTATTCCGGTCAAACTCCCAAGTACCACGCAAGAGATGTGGCAAAATTCCGCGCCGTGCAGCATGAAGCGTTGCTTTTACTCATCTCCGCAACCCCTTCCATGGAAAGCATCTATGCGGCTAAAGAAGGGCGCTATGCTCTGTTTACCTTGAAAAACCGGTATGCAGGCGGCCAGTTGCCCAGCGTTTCCTTTGTAGATATGAAAAAAGAGCTGTCTTCCGGCCGTTTTGGCACCATCAGCGGCCCTTTGTACGAAGCGCTGGCGGAAAATATGGAAAAAAGGCATCAAAGCATTTTGTTTATCAATCGGCGGGGCTGGTCTCGAACGATTCTCTGCCAAAACTGCGGTGCAACACCCACCTGCAAGCACTGTTCCGTGGCTATGACCTACCATCGGGCCAATCGCCGGCTTATGTGCCACTACTGCGGCTATTCTGCGCCCGAGCCGACCTTGTGTCCCTCTTGCCACAGTCGGCATTTATCAAAAGAGGGAACGGGAACGCAGAAAGTGGCGGCGGAACTGGCCGTTTTGTTCCCCGGTGTGGAAATTCTCCGCATGGACGCGGACACCACCGGCGGCAAGCAATCCCACGAGCAGATTTTGCAGCGGTTTAAAGAAGATAACATTCCCATTTTGCTGGGAACGCAGATGATCGCCAAGGGGCTGGATTTTCCCAACGTGACGCTGGTGGGAGTGTTAGACGCGGACCAGGCGTTGCATTCCATCGATTTTCGCGCCCGAGAGCGGGCGTTTTCCCGGCTGACGCAGGTGGTCGGCCGGGCAGGGCGGGGCGAAGTGCCGGGGCGCGCTTTCATACAGACCTTTCAGCCGGAGCATCCGGTGCTTCTTTCTGCGGCGGCGCAGGATTACATAGGGTTTTACGAGAGTGAAATTGCCTTCCGCAAAGCCCTGTCGTATCCGCCGTTTTGCGATTTGCTTCGCTTTTCCGTGTCCGACGAGACGGAAAGCCGCGCGGCGGATGCTGCCGCTGCTTTGCGAGCCGCCGCGGCGCACACCTTTGGCGAGGAAGGGCTCATCGGCCCGGCGCCGGCGCCGATTTATAAGGTAAATAATCGCTACCGGCTGCATATATATTTGAAAACGCAGGAAAACGCCACGCTTCGCTCGAAGGTTTCCGCTTTGCTTGTCGCGTTTTTGGCCGACCGGAAGTATAGGGGG
>DUUG01000028.1 GCA_012841675.1 Clostridiales bacterium | reverse complement strand
TCCCTCGGCAAGATTATTTTTTTGCCCGAAGATAAAGGAAGATACAGGAAGAAAACAGGAGGAGTTAGTATGCAAAATGTAAAAAGAGCCACTGGTTATCTGCCGGACGAAAGGCCACCGTTATGGAAACTTTTGCTGTATGCCATCCAACAAGTCATCGTTATGTTCCCGGCGACGATTCTCGTCGCGCTGATTACGGGCTTCCACCTTTCCACTACGATTTTTGCCAGCGGTGTGGCCACCATCGTGTTTATCTTGATAACGGGAAAGAAGATTCCGCTGTACTACGGCTCTAGCTTCTCCTACCTCTCTGCTATTATCGGGCTGACCGGCGGCGTGGAGTTTGGTCAGATTCTGCCCGACCATTTGATCTCCATTACTCAATTCGGTATCATCGCCTCGGGCTTTGTCTCCATTATTGCCGGTTTAATCGTTCGCTTCGTCGGCCGCAACGCCATTGAAAAAATCCTTCCCGCCACCGTTACGGGCCCCGTCGCAATTATCATTGGCCTTACTTTGGCCGGCACTGCCCTGACCGATGCGGCGCCGCAAGTGGGTACTGCCGGCGCGGCAGGATCTGATTGGGTCTGGCTCGTATCTCTTGTTACATTGATGGTCACGATTCTGGTCTCCGTATACTTAAAGGGCGTTTTAGGACAGCTTCCGTTGCTTATTGGTCCCTTGGTTGGCTGTGGTGTGGCAGGTCTGCTTCTGGCTTTCTCCGGCGGCGACCTGAACTTGTTCCGCTCGCTGCCCGATGCCGCGCAGAGTGGCAAAGTTATTATTGACGGCGTTCTGTCCGTTCCCCACTTCGCCTTACCCAAATTCTCTCTGGCGGCCCTTACGGCCATTATGCCCGTAGCCATTGCCACCATTCCCGAATCCACGGCCCATGTGTTCCAGCTTGACATCTATGTCAACAACCTAGCCCGCAAAAAGGGCAAAAAGCCCTATGACATCGGCAACCGACTGGGGCAGAACCTCATCGGCGACGGTATCGGCGACATCGTAGCCAGCCTGTTTGGCGGCCCTGCCGGCACCAACTACGGCGAAAACATCAGCGCCATGGCGATTACCAAGGTGTTCTCCGTTTCCGTGCTGTTTGCCGCTGCTATTATTGCGATTGTTATTTCCTTCATCACTCCGTTCATTAACGCTATCTATGCCATTCCCCAGGCCGTTATCGGCGGCATCGAAGTTTACCTCTTTGGCGCCATTGCAGCACAGGGTATTGCCATTATGATCGAAAAGAAGGCCGATATGTTCGATGCGAAGAACATCGCCGTCATCGCCGTCATTATGATCGTCGGCATCGGCGGACAGTATGCCTTCGGCGGAAACATCCCCTTCCTAGGCACAAACGTTCCTTGCGTGGCCGGAGCGGCTATTTGCGGCATCCTGCTGAATCTGATTTTAAGCATCGGCGAGAAAAAGCGCTTGGCCGCTGCCGCATCTGCCGATGAAGAAGACGAAATTGTCAACGAGTACGAAACTGTAAGCGAATAAAACCTAACATCGGCTCTCGAAATTGGAGAGCCGATGTTTTTCTTTTCCCGTTTATGTTATAATAGAAATAGGAAAAAGCTTCCTCAAATCTTATGGTCCCATCCGGTACAATTTCCCCTTGTTAAGGAGGACTTTATGAAAACCATTGCTTTTTACGATGCCAAGCCCTACGACCGTCAATATTTTAACGCGGCCAACGACGACCGGTTTCATTTTCGTTTTTTCGAAAGCAAGCTAAATGCCGATACGGTGGCCTTGGCCGACGGGGCAGACGCCGTTTGCGCTTTTGTCAACGACGATATAAGCGAAAAGGTTTTGGACAAGCTGGTGGATTTGGGTATACACATTGTAGCCATGCGCTGTGCGGGCTATAACAATGTGGATATCAAAAGCGCTTATAGGCGCGTGCATGTGGTGCATGTGCCTGCGTACTCCCCCTATGCCGTGGCAGAGCATACCATTGGCCTTCTGCTTGCGTTAAACCGCAAATTGCACCGGGCCTATAACCGAACGAGAGAGCATAATTTTAGCCTTGACGGGCTAATCGGCATGGATTTGTACGGGAAAACCATTGGTATTATCGGCACCGGGCGCATTGGGCGCGTCTTTGCCAATATTTGCAAAGGGTTTGGCATGCGTGTTGTGGCCTATGACCCCTACCCCACTCCCGATGCGAACTTTGCATACGTTTCTGTCGATGAGCTTTGCCGTATCTCCGATGTCATCTCCCTCCACTGCCCATTGACTAAGGACACCTACCACATTATAAATGAAGAATCCATTGCCAAGATGAAGCATGGCGTGTATTTGATTAACACCTCAAGAGGTTCCTTAATTGACAGCCAAGCGCTGATGGCCGGGCTGAAATCCGGGAAAATAGGCGGCGCCGGTTTAGACGTTTACGAAGAAGAATCCGACTTTTTCTATGAGGATTTTTCCAACCGCGTGTTGCAGGATGACCGTTTGGCTGCTTTAATTTCCATGCCCAATGTAATTCTGACATCTCATCAGGCTTTTTTCACCAAAGAAGCTATGAACGCCATTGCTACCACCACGCTAAATAACCTTTGCCAGTATTTTAACGGCGAACCGCTGCCTAACGAAATTTGCTACCGCTGCGCAAACAGCACCTGCAATAAAACAAAAAATATGCGCTGCTTTTAAATAGTCGCTGTAAAGGCTAAAAATAACCGGCTGTCACTTTGGACAGCCGGTTATTTTTTGTAATATTTGTTAATGCGGGCGGATAAGCCCAGCTTCTGCACTTCCGCAACAGATAGACCATACACCGTGTGCTTTCGGCCGCTTCCTCTCTCCCAGATGCGGATGGAACAAAGACCTCTTTTGGCCTGGGCCGGGCTTTGAAGCAGGCTATACCGGATCACCTGATCATACGGCAGGTATACCCGATACAAAGCTCTCTTTTTTCCGTACATCAGCACAATCCCCTGCTCTGTTGCCCCTATCCCGGTTCGGGACAAGGCGTAAAAGGCGTTGATTGCCAGCCAAACACACCATAAAAGACCCATGCCGCCCCATAGCAGTGTAAGCTGCCAAAAATCCGGCAAAATCCAGAACACAACGCCCATAAAAAGCATAAGTGCTGCCGAAAGCAGAATCGGCCAACGCAAAAAGGGCCACCAGGCAAGCTTCTTCGTACGCACCTGACAATGCAACGGCGGACATTCGGGAACAAGCCGCCTGATGAGCGCAAACACGGTTTTAGCGCGGGCAAAGGGCACCAAAACAGGCAAAAACGTCTTTTCTCCATAGCCTGCTACGCCGATTAACAAACTGAACCGCCCCTGCCAATAGGTAATAAGCCTTGTTCGAATGGCAATCGAGCTTACCTTGCGCTTGTATAGGGCGTAGGTGTACCGGGGAAAAAGTCCGCCTGTAATCCAAAAAAGCTCTTTATAGCGTGTTACGGTAAATTGTGGTATTCCAGTATTCCCTTTAAAAAGGAAAACATATACCCGAGTAGGAAAATCCCCCCGGCTAAAATGATTGACGGAGGCAGCCGGTCGGAGAAAAATTTTGCAATCTGGGCTAACGCTCCGTAAAGCTCTGCCTGGAAATTGCGCCCTAACAGTTTTCCCGTGCCGGAGAGAAACACCGATAAAATAGCAAGCCCCGTTCCGGCCTTGGAGTGGAAGGCCGTGAAAAAGGCCACTTCCCCTGTGACCGCTTTGTACCTGCCCCAAGCTTCGCCCTTTACCGGCAAAAGTGCCGACTGGATTTTCATAGCGTTTCGCACGGAAACGATCATCGGCCTTCGTTCCCGCCCAATGGGGCCAATGGGCACGGGTGTCACCACGGCGGCCTTGAAAAGCCACAATAGAAAGGGCCGCTTGATGCGGAGGGTGGCCAGATGGTGAGAGCGGTATATGCTTTCCTTCCGGAAAAAAAGCCCCCTTGTATAGCATAAACGGTCGGGGCTTAGATACAGCCGCCCATTGAGCCACCGCCAGAACCCTAAAAGCAACATAAGCCCCACGGCCAGAAGGTCTAACCAGATACCGTTAAGCCAAAGATGAAATCCATCTCCCACTCGGAACAACCCGCGCAGCAGAGGAATCAGAAGCAATGCCGCGTATTGGGAAATATCATAAAATACATCTAGGCCATGTAAATGCAGCGTGTTAGACCGTTTCATGCCGCACCTCTGCCCCTGCCAGTGACGAAAGCCGCGTGGCCTCGGATTGCATAAGGGCGGCAATCCAAAGCCGCCCGCCGGGCAATGTGATAACCGCCGCGCAAATTCCAAACACCGCCATAAGCGGTGTTTCAATTTTTGTCATCATAATCATGCGCTCATAAGGAAGCACAGTAACGCGGCGGACAAATACGCCTGTCCGAAGCAAAATGGTATCCCTTTGCAGCGCGAAATGGTACCGCTTGAAATACGTGGGAATGTAAAACAGCCCGAAAAAGGCCAAGAGTGCGAGAGTTAGAATCCCCAAAACCAGACCGTATATGGGAAGGTCTTTCAAAAGCTCTAAAGAGAGAAGCAAAAGAATAAACGCGGCTATTACCATGCGAATTTGCCACACAAGAAGCCCTTTTCTTGCCGAAGAATGCATTTTGCCCCCTCCTTGCTTTGGAATTTTGCCTTAGTATGGTAAAAAACGCGAATTTTGATACTGCAAAGCCGGTAAATGAAAGTCCCCGCAGGAAACGGGGCTTTCATCCGGCAAACTGATTGGTAGGATAGGATCAAACCTTTTACTGAAGATTATATGCTTTACAATCGATTCCGGAATGTTCTCTGCGGTTCCTCTTTTAAGCCGCATAATAAAGTAGGCTTTTGTTTGCGCGGGAGACGTTTGCATAAATGCACCGTCGTGGACTCTAGAATCGTGTCACCCGTTTGAAAGTTTATGGGCCCGTTATAGTGAAGCATAACAGGCTTATTATCTTCGACCATATAACACCATTTTCCATCCATAACAAAGCCGGTGGCAACAACGGAGGGCTCAATGCCCTTAAAATACATACATCCGACGACAAGCAAAGCTACCAGAACCAGTGCACCGGCTGCCATCCAAAGCCGCATATACCGTTTTTTCCCCAGACCCACCTCCGCCATCCGCCCTCAAACTCTTTAGGCACGATGACATGCACTGCGGTCTTTATCGTGCCGCCGTTATCATAGTAGCATAAGCTGGGTATTTTTTCCACTTTAAAGACGCAGTGTGGGCATAAAAAAGGTGGCCGCTTTCGCGGCCGAGTGGGGGAAGTGACAATATACTAATCCCGCATTAAAAGGCTCATAATGGCCTTTTGTGCATGCAGACGGTTTTCCGCTTCTTCAAAAATCACTTTAGCCTGTGCTTCAAACACTTCTTCGGTGATTTCTTCGCCCTTATGCGCCGGCAGGCAATGCAACACAATGGCGTCGCCGTGGGCAACGGACAGAGTTTCCCGGTTGATTTGGAAGCCGGCGAAGGCCTTTTTCCGAATTTCCGCTTCGCCCTCCTGCCCCATGGACGCCCACACGTCGGTTACAAGCACATCGGCATCCGCCGCCGCCGCAAGGGGATCCTCCGTCATAACAAAACTCTTATACGATGCGGCAAATTCCAGCACAGACGCATCAGGACGGTAATTTTCCGGGCAGGCTACGTAAACGCTCATGCCCGTTTTTAAACCGCCCACAATCAGCGAGTTGGCCATGTTGTTGCCGTCGCCGATATAGCAAAGCTTCAGCCCCTCTAAGGTGCCTTTTTGCTCTCGAATGGTCATGAGATCCGCCATAACCTGACAAGGGTGGGCAAAGTCCGTCAGTCCGTTGATTACGGGAATGCTGCCCTCTTGGGCAAATTCTTCAACAATATTCTGCCCAAAGGTGCGGATCATCACCCCGTCAAAGTAGCGCGACAGGGTTCGGGCCGTATCTGCAATGGATTCGCCCCGGTCTAACTGGGTTTCGCCGGGGTTTAACACAACGGCCTGCCCGCCCAATTGGTGAATGCCTACCTGAAAGGATACTCTCGTTCTTGTTGACGATTTTTGAAAAATCAGCCCGACCGACTTGCCTTTCAGGTGCGGATGGGGAATATTGTGCTTGTTTTCATATTTTAGCTGGTCGGCTAGATTTAAAATTTCCTCAATTTCCTTGGGAGACACGTCCAAAAGCTTTAGAAAATGCTTCATAAAATCTTCCTTTCTTAAGAGGGTTGCCCCTCATCTGCCAGCGCCTTAGATAAGCGGTCGACCCCCTCGGCAAGCTCTTCCATAGTTATCGTAAGGGGCGGCAACAGGCGTAGCTTGTTCCCCGCCGTAAGGCACAAAACTCCATAGGCAATTCCTTTGGCAACCACCTCTTGCGGCGCCTTGCCGACAAGCGTAACGCCCAGCATCAGCCCCCGGCCGGACACCTCCGCCACCTGGGGCAGGGAGAGCAGCTTTTCTTTGAGATACTCGCCTTTTTTGCTTACATCCTGCAGGAACTCCTCCGTAAGCTCATGTAAGACGGCCAAAGCGCCGGCGACGGCAATGGGATTTCCTCCATAGGTAGAGCCATGGTCGCCTTTGCCAAGGCTATCGACACATTTTTCCGCAAACAAAGTAGCCCCGATTGGTAAACCCCCGCCCAAGCCCTTGGCCGAGGTAACAATATCCGGCGAAAGCCCCAGCGCCTGGTAGGAGAAAAACGCGCCTGTGCGGCCGATGCCCGTTTGCACCTCGTCGATGATCAGCAAAACGTCGTTTTCCTTGCAGAAGGCTTCGACAGCTTGCAAAAACTCCGGATCCAAGGGGACAACGCCGCCTTCGCCCTGTATGGTTTCCAACAATACGGCGCAAACGTCCCTCTGGGCCTTTTGCAAAAAATCTTCTTTTTCCGCTTTGGCATAGACAAATCCCGTCGGAAACGGATCAAAATACTGGTGGAATCTGTCCTGTCCCGTGGCGGTCAGCGTGGCCATGGTGCGCCCGTGGAAGGAACCAACAAAGCTTACAATGCGGTTTCTTCCCTTGCCGTACTTTTGAAAGCTATATTTTCTGGCAGCTTTGATAGCGCATTCGTTGGCTTCTGCGCCGGAATTGGAAAAAAACACCTTGGACAGCCCCGTTTTTTCACAAAGCCGCTGGGCAAGCTCTGCCGCAGGTGTTGTATAAAACAAGTTCGAAGTATGGGCCAAAAGCCCCGC
The DNA here is from genome assembly GCA_012841675.1 of Clostridiales bacterium. Taxonomy (GTDB): domain Bacteria; phylum Bacillota; class Clostridia; order Oscillospirales; family QAMX01; genus DUUG01. Next base: position 7,184 of record DUUG01000028.1, on the reverse strand, counting down.
CTGTTTGGTTACGGCGGAAACCCATGCGGGATGGGCAAAACCTAGGCTGTTGACCCCGATGCCGGAGGTAAAATCTATATAGTCCTTCCCGTCCGCATCCTTTGCCCTTGCCCCTTGGCCGGAAGTAAGGGCAAGCTGGTTGCGGCCGTAGGTCCCTAATATATATTGGTTGTCTTGTTCGATAATTTGGCTCGCATTCATGGCAATCTCCTTTAATTATAAAACAACGTGCCGATGCCCGTATCGGAAAACAGCTCAAGCAAAATAGAGTGTTTAATGCGCCCGTCAATGATAACGGCTTCCCCGACCCCTCGGCGCACGCCTTCCACACAGCATTGGATTTTCGGCGTCATGCCGCCGGAGATAATGCCTTGGCGTATGAGCGCCGGCACCTGACTGATGGCAACGGAGGAAATCAAGCTGTTTTCATCGTTTTTGTCGCGCAAAAGGCCGCGCACATCGGTGAGTAATATCAGCTTTACGGCGGAAAGGGCGCTTGCAATGGCGCTTGCGGCCGTGTCGGCGTTGATATTGTAAACGTTGCCTTCCTCGTCGGCGCCGACGGTGGCGATAACGGGCAAAAAGCCGTTGTCCAGCGTCATTTTAATAAGCTCACAGTTCACCTTTTCCACATCGCCTACAAAGCCGAGGTCTACCGGCCCCTCCTGCTTTTTAGCAAGCAACAATCCGCCGTCTAAACCGCAAATGCCGACGGCCTTACCGCCGCAGCGATTGATGCTGACCACCAGATCCTTGTTGACCTTGCCGGCGAGAACCATCTGCACAATGCGGGCCGTTTCCGCATCCGTGTATCGAAGCCCGCCGATAAACTTCGACTCCATGCCGAGCCGGTTTAGAAGGTCTGTAATTTCCGGCCCGCCGCCGTGCACCAACACTACGTTGACGCCGACGCTTTGCAAAAGCACCAGATCTTGCATAACCGCGGCCTTTAGTTCTTCGTTAACCATGGCGTTTCCGCCGTATTTGACGACGATGGTCTTTCCCTGAAACTTCTTTATATAAGGAAGGGCTTCCGTTAGTATTTGCGCACCTGCTGCTGGTTCCATTGTCATCCTCCTAGCTCCTATAATCGCCGTTGATTTTTACATAATCATACGTCAAATCACAGCCCCAGGCACTGGCAGAAGCCGCGCCCTGGTGCAAGTTAATTTCAATATGAATTTCCTTCTCCGCCAGAACTAAAGCCGCCTTTTCCTCGGAAAAAGGCAGCGCCGCCGCGTTTTCGCAGACTTCGATTCGCCCTGCTGGAGAACGCAGAGCCACAGACGTTTTGGAAATATCGTATTCGGCATCGGCATAGCCCATAGCGCAGAGAATTCGTCCCCAGTTGGCGTCGGCGCCAAACATGGCGGCCTTGAAAAGCGACGAGGAAATAACCGATTTGGCCACCACACGGGCGGTTTTCACATCCGGCGCGCCTGAAACCTTGCAGCAAAGGAGCTTTGTCGCCCCTTCCCCGTCGGCGGCAATTTTCTTGGCAAGTTCGACGCAAACGGCCGTTAGCGCCTGGACAAACTGGCTGTATGCAGAACCTGCTTCCGTGATTTCTTTGTTTTCGGCCATTCCGTTTGCCATAACCAGCGCCATATCGTTGGTGGACGTGTCGCCGTCAATGCTGACCTGATTTAAGCTTTCGTCGACGGCTTCTTTCAGCGCCTGCTGCAAAAGTGCCGGCCCAATGGCAACGTCTGTGGTGATAAAGCAAAGGAGGGTTGCCATGTTGGGGTGAATCATGCCGCTTCCTTTGGCAATTGCGCCGATATGGCACGTTTTGCCGTCCAGAACAAAGGAAACCGCCGTTTCTTTTTTCACCGTATCCGTTGTCATAATGGCATGAGCGGCATCCTCTGACCCGCTATCGGAAAGTGCATTTACCACCGCGGGAATTCCGGTTTGGAACGGCTCTAACGATAGCTCCATGCCGATGACCCCTGTGGAAGCCACCAAAACGCTTTCCGCCGGCAGGGAAAGAGTCTCGCCTACTAAAGCGCACGTTTTCTGCGCAATTTCGATGCCGTTTGGATTACAGGTGTTGGCGTTGCCGCTGTTGCAGATAATGGCGCGGGCATACCCGTTTTGGGCCGTTAAATTGGCTTTCGTCACGGTAATGGGCGCACCCTGCACCTTATTCTGCGTGTAAACGCCGGCGGCGGAGGCCGGAACCTTTGAAACAATAAGTGCTAAGTCTTTTTTCGTCTTGTTTTTCCGAATGCCGCAATGAACTCCGGCGGCCTGAAACCCTTTGGGGGCGCAGATGCCGCCCTCTATATATTGCATATTCATACATTTTACATCCTTATTAAAATTCTAACGGACCGGTCAGAAGCCCCTTGTCTTCGGGCAAGCCCAGCATAATATTCATACATTGAATAGCCGCGCCCGAAGCGCCTTTGCCTAAATTATCATATACGGCCGTAAGCAAAATTCGTTCGTCATTGCCCGAAACAGAAAGCAAAGCCCCGTCCGCCCCGGAAAGGGCATTGGCCGGCAAGAAACCATCCGCCGGGCTATCGCACACATGCACCAGCGGGCAATTGGCATACGTTTTTTGGAATAACGTCAAAATCTCGTCTTTCTTCGTCTTAGTAGTCAGCATAGACCCATGAAGCGGAAGGGTTACGGCCATGCCGCTGTAAAAATCCGCGACAATGGGCGAAAAAAGCGGCGGAAATGCCATTTTCCCGTGGACCTGCATCTCCGGCAGGTGCTTATGCGTCTGCCCTAAGGCATATTGCCGGGGGCTGTTTAAAAATTCATGCCGATTTTCATCCCCATAGGCGGCAATCATGCTCTTTCCCCCGCCGGAATAGCCCGTAACCGAATGGATGCAAAGGGGGGCGTTCTCCGGCAAAAGCCCCGCGGCCCTAAGGGGTCTTACTAAAAGCAGAAAACCGGTGGCATGACAGCCAGGAACGGAAACCCGCTTTGCCCTTTGGATTTCCATTCGCCGGTTCGGCTCTAGCTCGGGCAGGCCGTACGTGAAAGACGGGTCTACCCGATGCGCCGTCGATGCGTCAATCAGCCGAACGTCCGGTGCTTCCTGTTGCAAAACTGCCGCCATTTCTTTTGCCGCACCATCCGGCAGGCACAAAAATACCACATCGGCCATTTTGGCCAAACGAACTTTTTCCTGCATATTCTTACGTAAAGCAGGGTCTATGGCAAGCAGCTTAATTTCCTGTCGTCGGGAGAGGCGCTCGGCAAGACGCAGGCCCGTCGTTCCTTCCTGCCCATCAATGAATACCGCATAACTTTTTTCCTGCATATGAGCACCACCTTCCCGGTTTTCATAATTATACCTTTTTATTTATATTAATGCAATACGCTTTTGGGCTTCTATGCATTTTTGGTTAACTGTATGAGCAAAGAAGTTTCTTTGGCATGTCCCTTTGTCAGAATGCCGAAAACCACACGGAAAAAGAACCAAAATACCCTTGCAGGTTTTTCAATTTCCCTGTATACTGGTTAAGGATCATTAAAAATACTGGGAATTGTTCAAGCAGTTCCCTATACGGTAGAAGATTAGGAAACTAAATCCAGGAGGAATTGCCATGTTGTATGAAAACAATTGGGCTTCGCTCAACAAACGCCCCGTTCCGCAGTGGTTCGCCGATGCGAAATTCGGCATTTTTATCCATTGGGGGCTGTATTCCGTGCCGTCCTTTGCCAGAAAAGACCGTTTTGCAGAATGGTATAAAAAGCACATGATGCTGGATGACGGCCCCGAAAAAGCGTTCCACAAGCGGGTCTACGGAAACGCCACCTATGCGGATTTTGTCAAGGATTTCAAAGCCGAGCTGTTTGACGCCGACGAATGGGCGGAACTGTTTGCCCGCGCCGGCGCAAAATATATGAACTTAACAAGCAAACACCACGACGGCTTCTGCATGTTCCATTCGCCCTATGCCTGGCACTGGAACAGCGTGGACGTGGGGCCGAAAATCGACTTCTGCGCCGAATTAAAAAAAGCCATGGACAAGGTCGGCGTTCGCTTCGGTGTCTACCACTCCCTGTACGAGTGGGATCACCCTCTTTACCAAAAAGACCCTGAAGAATTTGCCGTAAAGCACTTGATTCCCATGTTAAAAGACCTCATCTGCCGCTACGAGCCGGCCACCCTGTTTACCGACGGGGAATGGGACCATCCCAGCAGCGTCTGGCATGCGGAGGATTTTTTGGCTTGGCTGTATAACGAATCGCCCGTTAAGGACTATATCGTGCCTAATGACCGCTGGGGCAAGGAAACAAGAGGCCGCCTGGGCGGAAACTTCACCACCGAGTACGGCCATATAGGCAACGAAAACCTCACCATTGACGAGGTTCACGACGAACGTCCTTTCGAAGAATGCCGCGGGATCGGCCGCTCCTTTGGCTTGAACCGGGCCGAAAACGCTGAGGATTACATGACCTCCTTTGAGCTTTTGTCTCTCTTTGTGGATCTGGTCAGCGCAGGGGGCAACCTGCTCTTAAACGTCGGCCCTGCCGCCGACGGTACCATTCCGCCTATCCAGCAGGAGCGTTTACTGCAGATGGGACGCTGGCTGTCCGTCAACGGAGAAGCCATCTACGGCAGCCGGAAATACACCAATTGCAAAGAAAGCGACGTTAAATACACGAAAAAAGGTGACACGGTCTATGCCTTTGTGAAGCGCTTCCCCTTCGGCAAAATCGTGCTGGACAAGGTGCCCTTTAACGGAGCGCTCACTGCCTCCCTGCTAGGAAGCGACGCGCCCATTGGCACGGCTGATGAAAACGGAAGCTTGGCTCTGTTGCCGCCGGCACTGAACCCCGACACGGTGGCCTCCAAGGAAATCTATGTATTCAAGCTGGAAAAGGCGGCAAAATAGCAAAGCTTTCATCTTCCATGCATGTGGAGACGGTAGTTCTGATGTCAAAAGATAGAAAGTGTAAAGCGGAAATATATGATCTATTTGGGTGTGGGACTATATGTCAACAATAGTCGAAAAGCAGTTGAAATATATCGTTCTGCTTTTGGGCTTGAACTTGGGTATCATGTTTTGAATGAGGATGGTTCCTATTATCATTCGGAGCTCCTAAAAGACGGCAGTCCTTTCTGTTCAGTGGTAGAAGCAGATGAACCTAAAAATAAGGATAAAAATCCAGTTCAATTGGGATACGAATGTAAAACGCGCGAAGAGCTAGAATATGTCCTTTCTATCCTAAAGGAAGAAGGAAGGGTGGATATGGATATATGTGCATTGTCATGGAGCCCGTGTGCGGCAGTGGTAACTGACCAATTTGGAGTGAATTGGTTCTTGTCTTTGCCACAACATCGTCCACCAGAGGATTGGTCACCTGCGAAAGCGGAACAAAATGAGACTATATTGACACTTAACTGACTGTCTTGACCCATGTGAAGGGAATCTGTCGCCTTGTTAAGAAGTGATACGACATCAGGAATACTCCATGCAAAGGAGACCGTTATGCTCACCTATGATAAAATCCGCAAGAACCCTGCCATACAAACCTATATCCAGACGGGAAATGAGGTACTCGGCGCCATCGGCTATACCGAACACGGTTTTGCCCACGCGGCCAAAACCGCCGAAACTGCCGCGCATATTCTGCTTTCTCTGGGTTTTGATGAGCGAACAGCCGAGCTTGCCAAAATCGCTGGCTATCTCCACGATATCGGCAACATGGTCAACCGGGAAAACCACGCTTTAACGGGAGCCACCATCGCTTTTACCCTGCTGCAATCCATGGGGATGGAGCCAACGGAAATTGCCAAAATCGTTTCCGCCATCGGCAACCACGATGAGAGCGCCGGCAAAAATGTAACCCCCATTGCCGCCGCTTTGATTCTGGCCGACAAGTCTGACGTTCGCCGTTCCCGGGTGCGCTGGGTGCAGGATGTGGCAACCCTTGAATTTATCGAGGACATCCACGACAGAGTGAACTATGCGGCAAAAACGTCCTCTTTGCTCTTGGATGCCGAGGGCAAGGAAATTACCCTGTCTGTGGAAATCGACACGTCCGTTTGCCCTGTGATGGACTATTTTGAGATTTTCCTGCAGCGAATGGTCATGAGCCGGCGGGCCGCCGAGTATTTGGGGCTTAGCTTCCGACTTGTCATCAACGGAACCGTTCTGCTCTAAGGAGGCAATTATGGCACAGGCACGCACCGAATACTTCCTGGAATTATATAAGCGGTTGGAAACTGTGGCCGCCGCACTGCTGCGCGACAAAAAGCGCGGCAGTGTGGTGTTTCATTTGGCCAATATGCCCCGGTTTTCCCACTGGAAAAACGACCTAGACTATTGCCGCGAGGTGCGCAACCTCTTGCAGCACGAGGTTAAAATCAACGGAGAATACGCCGTCGAGCCAAGCGAGCAAATGGTGAAATTTTTAGAGCAGGTGATCCATCGGCTGGAATACCCTGCCTTGGCCATAGACCATGCCACCAAGCGGTCGGACATTTTATCCGCCAAGCTGCATGATCGGCTTTTGCCCATTATGAGGGAAATGCAAAAGCGAGCCTTAAGCCATGTGCCGATTCTGGAAGACGAGGTTGTCGTAGGCGTGTTCAGCGAAAACACGGTTTTCCAATCCCTGTTGGATAACACCTGCATTCCCGTCAACGAGGAAACCCTCGTTTCGGCGTTTCGGGCATACCTGCCTATTTCGAGGCATCTGGGCCATCGGTTTGCCTTTATTCCGGAAGATTTGGCGCTGGACGATGCCAGAGAAATCTTTGACCGTGCCTATGACCGAAACAAAAAGCTTAGAACCTTGTTTATAACGAAACACGGCAAGCCAAACGAACCGCTTTTGGCTCTAATGACGCCGTATGACGTTTTGGATCGGCCGTAGAGAAATCTATGCCGTTCAGGCGGGCACATATGGAATGACAACTGCACACAAAGCCCACAGACGCATTTTGCATCTGTGGGCTTATATTTTTATGGAACTTAAAATGCGGTTTAGAAAATCCTCTCTGCCCCGCACCCATAACAAAAAAGACGGACAAGATGCATAAATGCAAATCTTGTCCGTCCCATTGTCCAAAAAGCGGTGTAAAGGTATGTTCTTTACTTATATCAGCTCGCTGGCGGCTTCTAAAAGCGCCTTCCGAGTTTCTTCAAACCGGTTTACATCATAGTCCACGTTGTTAAATTTCTTAAATCCTTGGGCGCAGATGG
>DUUG01000298.1 GCA_012841675.1 Clostridiales bacterium | reverse complement strand
GAGATAGGTATATCCAGTATACCTGTAGCTCAAGACAAAAAGCCAAAATGGCAGAGGGCGAGCCGCAGGTGCTTACGGCCAAAGAGGAAAACAGCCGTGTGCAGAAGCTTGCCGAAAAAATCCGCTCCAGCAAGGATGAAAACGGCAAGCCCGTATCCAAGCTTAGGGCTTTCTCTTTGCGGGATGCCTTATTTGAAGCCATTTTTGACAAATTCTACGAAGATCCCACGGTCATTGCCTTTGGCGAGGACAACAGAGACTGGGGCGGTGCCTTTGGCGTTTACACGGGCATGACCGAATCCTTGCCCTACCATCGGTTCTTTAACTCCCCTATTTCCGAAGCCATAATCGTTTCGGCGGCGGTGGGATACGGTTTGTGCGGCGGCCGCGCCATTCCGGAGCTTATGTACTGTGACTTTTTAGGCCGTGCCGGGGACGAGGTCTTTAACCAGTTGGCCAAATGGCAGGCCATGTCCGCAGGGCTGCTTAATATGCCCGTGGTGCTGCGCGTTTCCTGCGGCTCCAAGTACGGCGCCCAGCATGCCCAAGACTGGACCAGTCTGGTGGCACACATTCCGGGGCTCAAGGTCTGCTTCCCGGTTACCCCCTATGACGCCAAGGGCATGATGAACGCCGCTTTGGCCGGAACGGACCCGGTGGTGTTCTTCGAAAGCCAGAAGCTTTATGACATCGGCGAACAATTTAGAGAAAGCGTGCCTGCCGAGTATTACGAGATTCCCCTTGGTGAACCGGACATTAAGCGCGCCGGCTCGGATATTACCATCTTAACGGTGGGTGCCGCTTTGTACCCGGCCATCGAAGCGGCCAATATGTTGGAGGAAAAATACAACCTCTCTGCCGAGGTCATTGACGCAAGATCCTTAGTTCCCTTTAACTATGAGCCGGTGCTGGCGTCGGTCAAGAAAACAGGGCGGATTCTGCTGGTGTCGGATGCCTGCGAGCGAGGCTCCCATTTGAACGATTTTGCCAGAAACATTACGGAAATGGCCTTTGACGATTTGGATGCGCCTCCGGTGGTCGTGGGTGCGCCCAACGAGATTTCGCCCTGCCCCGAGTTAGAGCAGTTCTACTATCCCCAGGCGGCGTGGCTTCTGGATGCCATAAACGAGAAGATTCTGCCTTTGCCGGGGCATGTTAGCCTGTTTAACTTCACAACGCTTGAGAAGATCCGGCGAGAAAAGCTAGGAATATAGGAGGTTTGTGACCATGATGACGAAAGCGGTTCGCTTGTACGGCAAGGAAGACCTGCGGTTGGAAACTTTTGAGCTTCCGCCCATTAAGGACGATGAAATCCTGGCCCGCATTGTCTCCGACTCAATTTGTATGTCAAGCTATAAGGCCGCCATGCAGGGGTGCGATCATAAGCGCGTGCCCAAAGACTGTGCGGAAAATCCTGTCATAATCGGCCACGAGTTCTGCGGTGAGCTAATAGAGGTTGGCTCTAAATGGAAAGACCAATTTAAGCCCGGCGATCGTTTTTCCATCCAGCCGGCTCTAAACTACAAAGGCAGCATGGACGCCCCCGGTTATTCCTACCGCTATATCGGCGGCAACGCCACATATATAGTGATTCCCAATGAGGTTATGGAAATGGGCTGTCTGCTTCCCTATAACGGCGAGGCGTTTTTCTACGGCTCCTTGGCCGAGCCTATGAGCTGTATTGTCGGCGCGTTCCACGCCAGCTATCATACGGAAGGCGGAAGCTATGTCCATAAAATGGGCATTGTACCCGGCGGCAGCATGGCCATCTTGGCAGGCGCCGGCCCCATGGGCATGGGTGCTATCGACTATGCCATCCACAACCCCGGTCCTAGACCTTCTTTGCTGGTAGTAACGGATATTGACGATGCCCGTCTGCAAAGAACGGCATCACTGCTTACCGTAGAGGATGCGGCCAAGCACGGCGTTTCTCTTCATTATATTAACTCCTCCGATCCTTCGGCGGAGGACGAAATTCGGGCCTTAAACGGCGGCCAAGGGTATGACGATGTGTTCGTTTATGCGCCTGTTCGTGCGGTGGTGGAAATGGGCGACCGGCTGCTTGGCAAGGATGGCTGTTTAAACTTCTTTGCCGGCCCGACCAATACGGATTTTTCCGCCGCGCTGAATTTCTACAACGTGCATTACAACTCCACCCATCTGGTGGGCACCTCCGGCGGCAACACCGACGATATGAAAGAATCTCTCCTTTTGATGGAGAAGGGGATCATAAACCCTGCCGTTATGATTACTCATATTGGCGGTTTGGATTCGGTTGTGGATACAACCCTGCATCTGCCCCAGATTCCGGGCGGCAAAAAGCTTATTTATACGCACATTGATATGCCGCTGACGGCCATTGCCGACTTTGCCGAACTGGGCAAGTCTGACCCGCTGTTTGCGGATTTGGCGGAAATCTGCGCTCGCCACAACGGCCTTTGGAGCTTAGAGGCGGAGCAATATCTATTGTCGAAAAAGACGGGGAAGGAAGAGAACGCATGAAGCTTGCTCGCCTAATCGCCCTTTCCCAAGAATACGGCCGGAACGCCGACTTGGTTCTGGCTGGAGGGGGCAACACCTCCGTCAAAGACGGCGATATTATGTACGTCAAAGCTAGCGGCACAAGCCTTGCGTCTATTGAAAAGCAGGGCTTTGTGGCCATGGATTTGCCCAAGCTGAAAGCAATTCTTAATAAAAAATACGAAGGTGACGAAGACGCCGTTGAAGCCCATGTGCTGGCGGACATGATGGCGTCCCGTCTGCCCTTGGAAACGGGGCGGCCGTCCGTCGAAGCGTTATTGCACGGCCTGTTTCTGCAGGATTGGGTTGTGCACCTGCACCCGGCACCGGCCAATGGGCTTACTTGCGGGAAAAATGGACAGGAAATGCTTGCAAAACTGTTCGGTGACGATGCCATTTGGCTTCCCGAAGGCAAACCCGGATACACGCTGGCGGTAACGGCGTATGCCGCCTTGCAAGCCTACAAGGAAAAGCACAAAAAAGACGCAACCTTGCTTTTCCTGCAAAACCACGGCGTGTTCTTCGCCGGCGGTAGCGAGGAAGAAGTGCGCGCGCTGGTGGAAAAGACCATGGAAACTATCGACCGTGCCATTGGTCGCCGGCCGGATTTTTCCGATATTTCCTACTGCGAAAGCCATGTGGCTTCCGTTTTGCCTGTGATCCGCGCCAAAACGGGGGCAGGCGTTGTTTCATTCTTTACCAACGCCGAAATTGCCAAATTGGTGGCTTCTAAGGAAGCCGCAGCGCCCGTACTGGGGGCGTATTCGCCGGATCATATTGTCTACTGCGGTCATATGCCTGCCTTTACCAAGGCAGAGCAGACGGCAGAGGGCTTGGACGCCTATTATGAAGCCTTCGGCATCTATCCCAAAATCGTTTTGATTGAGGGGTTGGGTGCTGCCGCCATAGGAAAAACGTGGCAGGAGGCCGATACGGCTAAGGCGCTGTTCTTAGACGCCGTAAAGATATCCACCTTTACAGAGAGCTTCGGCGGCCGGCGCTTTATGGACGATGGGTTGGTTGCCTTTATCCGAAGCTGGGAAGTGGAAAAATACAGAAAAAGCGTATCCGTTTCCAGCTCCGCCGGGAGATTGGCCGGCAAAGTAACCGTCATAACCGGCGGCGCACAGGGCTTTGGCGAGGGTTTAGCAAGAGCCGCCCTCAAAGAAGGGGCCTACTGCGTGCTGGCGGACTTGAACTTTGAAAAGGCAAGCGAGTTGGCGGCGGAACTTTGCGGCACACACGGCAAAGGGCGGGCGGTAGCGATTGCCTGCAACGTGGCAGACGAAGCCTCTGTCAAGGCACTTTGCGAAAAAACCGTGTGTTTATACGGCGGAATTGACGTGTTTGTCAGCAATGCGGGTATTTTGCGTTCCGGCGGGCTGGAGGAAATGGACTATCAAACCTTTGAGCTTATGACGAAGGTCAACTATTCCGCCTTCTTCCTCTGCGCAAAATACGCTTCCCGCAGTATGAAGCTGGAACAAAAGATTGCGCCGGAAAAGTATTTTGACATTTTGCAGATAAACTCCAAGTCGGGTCTTACCGGCTCTAACAAGAATTTTGCCTACGCCGGCGGAAAATTCGGCGGGATTGGCCTTGTGCAATCCTTTGCGCTGGAGCTGGTAGAGTATAATATCAAGGTGAATGCCATCTGCCCGGGCAACCTGCTGGACGGGCCCCTGTGGAGTGGCCCGGAAAAAGGTCTGTTTGTCCAGTATCTGCGGGCCGGCAAGGTACCGGGGGCCAAAACGGTGGAGGATGTGCGGAAGGCGTACGAAGCCAAAGTGCCCATGCGACGCGGCTGCACGGTGGACGATGTGGCGCTGGCCATGTTTTATGCCGTGGAACAGAAGTATGAAACCGGGCAGGCCATTCCGGTCACCGGCGGACAGAACATGCTGAAATAAGCGGAAAGGGACTCGGAATGCAAGAACTTCTGCAAAAATTAAACCATTCTGACGTCAATGAGCGGCTTTCGGCCCTCTCTGCACTCTGTAAAGCGGAGAGCTATACACCTACGGCAGACGTCAACAACCACATACACACCTTTTACTCCTTCTCGCCGTATTCGCCCTCAGCCGCCGTGTACTACGCCCGGCAGGCAGGGCTTTCCACGGCGGGGATTATGGACCATGACTCGGTTTCCGGGCTGTCCGAATTCCGCAAGGCAGGCAGCATTGCCGGCCTGCCTGTCACCTGCGGGTTGGAGATTCGAGTATCTCTGGCGGATTCGCCTTTTTACAACCGGCGCGTCAACAACCCCGATCAGGACGGCGTGGCGTATGTTGCGCTACACTCGCTGCCCAAAGCAGGGGAAGGGGCAGTGGCCAAAGCTCTTGAAAAGGTGTCTGCCGCCCGGGGGGAACGCAACCGGGCCATGACCAAGCGGCTTAATGAGATTATCGCGCCGCTGGAGATTGCGATTTCCTATGAGGACGATATTGTCCCTCTTTCCAAAGCAAGCGAAGGCGGAAGCGTTACCGAACGGCACATACTGTTTGCCCTTTCTTTAAAGCTTATGGAAAAATTCGGCAAGGGTGAAAAACTTCTGGCCGCTCTTGCAAGGCTTAATCTTCCTATAAGCGAGAAAAACCGCCGTTGGCTGTCGGACGTGGAAAATCCCCATTACGCCTACGACTTGTTAGGAGCCTTAAAAGGCGAGCTGGTGGCCTCCTTCTACATAGACGCAAAAGACGAGCTTCTCTCTGCCAAAGAAGCCGTCGCGCTGGCCAAAGCAAGCGGTGCCATCATTGCGTATGCGTATTTAGGCGATGTGACCGATTCGGTTACAGGCGACAAGCGGCAGCAGGCTTTTGAAGATGCGTATTTGGACGAGCTGGTGGCGTATTTGCATGAAACGGGCTTTCAAGCCGTAACCTATATGCCCTCCCGAAACACAAAAGCACAGCTTGACCGCCTGAGAAAGCTTTGCGAAAAGGCCGGTTTACTGCAAATTAGCGGCGAGGACATTAATTCGCCCCGGCAGGGCTTCATCTGCCATGCGGCAAGAGCGCCCGAGTTTGCCAACTTGACGGATGCGGCGTGGGCGCTGATTGGCTCGGAAAAGGCGGCCGAGCAGGATGTTTCCAAAGCCATGTTTGGACCGGAAGACAACCTTTTGCGACCCGAACTCTCCGCGAAAGTGGCCTATTATAAAAATTTGGCGCGATAAGGAGGATAAGCATGGAAAAAAAGCTTCTAACCTTTGACTATGGGGCATCCAGCGGCCGCGGTATTTTAGGCCGGTTTGACGGAGAATCCTTGCAGATCTCCGAAGTCCACCGTTTTGCCAACGAACCGGTCTTTGCCTTCGGCCATTACTATTGGGATGTGCTGCGCCTGTTCCACGAGCTGAAGCAGGGGATGATCAAAACCGCCCGGGAAGGGCACAGGGACATTGCCTCTATCGGCGTAGACACTTGGGGCGTGGACTTTGCCCTTTTGGACGAAGACGGACTCATGCTCGGCAACCCTTTCTACTATCGCGACAGCCTCACCAACGGCGAGATGGAGCGTGTGTTTGAGGTTGTGCCTAAAAAAGAGCTTTATGACCGGACGGGGCTTCAGTTTTTGAAGTTCAACACCTTGTTCCAGTTGACGGCGATCAAGCGGACGTATCCGGCGCTTTTAGAAAGAGCCAAAACCCTTTTGTTCATGCCGGACCTGTTCAACTACATGCTAACCGGCGAAAAAAGCGCCGAATTTTCCATCGCCTCTACCAGCCAGATGCTGGATGTACATAAAGGCGACTGGGACAGAGAGCTTCTGGAAAAACTCGGCATTCCCCTTTCCATCCTTTCGCCCGTACTGCTGCCCGGTCAGATTTTAGGGCAGACAACAGAACAGATTGCCGAAGAAACCGGCATATATTCGCTGGTTTCCGCCGTTTGCGGTCACGATACGGGCAGTGCCGTACTGGCCGTGCCCATGGAAAAGGGCGAAAAAGCGGCGTATTTATCTTGCGGCACTTGGAGTCTGCTGGGCGTCGAACTGGATAGTCCGCAAACAAGCGAAAAGGCCTTTGCAGCCGAGTACACCAACGAGGGTGGCTTTGGTAAAACCATCCGTTTCTTAAAAAACATTATGGGCCTTTGGATTTACCAAGAGGTCAAAAGGGAATATGAGCGCGATTTTGGCGCCGTTTCCTACGCCGAGCTGGATGCGGCCATTGCGAAAGCGCCTGCGTTCCAAAGTTTTATTGACCCGGATGCGCCGGAATTTATGGACAAGGGGCAGATGACGGCTCGCATTCAGGCCTACTGCCGCAAAACCAATCAGCCTGTTCCCGAAGGAATCGGCCCTTTGCTTCGCTGTGTTTTAGAAAGCCTTGCCATGAAGTACCGCTACGCCATTACCGCTTTGGAGGACATTTTAGGCGAAAAACTGCCCGTTTTGCGCGTTGTGGGCGGCGGGTGCAAGGATGAGCTGCTGCTTACCTATACGGCCAACGCCACAAACCGTCAGGTGATCGCCGGCCCGGTGGAGGCAACCGCCATTGGCAACCTTTGCGTCCAGCTTATAGCGCTAACGGAAGTAGACGGCATTTGGCAGGCAAGAGAGCTTGCTTCCAAGAGCTTTGAAACGAAAACCTATCTGCCAAGGGAAACCTCTGCTTGGGAAACTGCGTACGGCGTATTCTTAGAAAAAACCAACTTGATTTGATGGAGGGACAGACATGACAGATCAAACGCTGAAGGCCTATGAAATTGCCCGGGAGCTGTATGCCCAGTACGGCGTAGACACCGAAGAAGCCATTGCCAAAACTCTGCAAAAGCCCATTTCCCTTCACTGCTGGCAGGGGGACGATGTAGGCGGCTTTGAAAACCCCGGTGCGGCCTTAACCGGCGGCATCCAAGCCACGGGCAACTACCCTGGAAAAGCACGCACGCCTGACGAGCTTCGTTTGGATATTGCTGCGGTTTTAAAGTGCCTCCCCGGCGAAACAAAGCTCTCCCTGCACGCTTCCTATTTAGATACCGACACGAAAGTGGATCGGGATGCCATTGAACCGGCCCACTTTAGCCGTTGGATCGACTGGGCCAACGGTTTGGGGATTGGCCTGGACTTTAACCAGACCTTCTTCTCTCATCCCTTGTCCGGTGAGTTCTCCCTTTCCAACCGGGACAAAGGCGTACGCGATTTCTGGGTCGAACACGCCAAGCGCTGCCGCAAAATTGGTGAGGCATTTGGCAAAGCTACGGGCAAAACTTGTGTTACCAACCTTTGGATCCACGACGGAAGCAAGGAAGTGCCCGTTGACCGTTTCTCTCCCCGTCAGCGCCTGATCGAATCCCTCGACGAGATCTTCTCCTTTGAAACGGATCCGAAATACAACAAGGATTCCATCGAATCCAAGCTGTTTGGCATCGGCAGCGAGGCGTATGTGGTCGGCAGCCATGAATTTTATTTGGGATACGCAATGTCAAGGAATAAGCTTTACACCCTTGATTCTGGGCATTTCCATCCGACGGAGGTCATTTCCGCCAAGTTCTCCTCGGTGCTTATGTATCTGCCGGAGATTATGCTCCATGTTTCCCGCCCTGTACGCTGGGACAGCGACCATGTGGTCACCATGGATGACGAATTAATGGCTATTATGCAGGAAATTGTCCGCGGCGGCGTTGTGGACCGTGTCCATATCGGTTTGGACTATTTCGACGCCTCCATCAACCGGATTGCCGCTTGGGTCATTGGCGCCCGCAACGCCCGCAAGGTCCTTTTGCGTGCGTATTTAGAGCCTGTGGAGCTTCTAAAACAACTGGAAGTTAGCGGCGACAATACATCTGTGCTTGCGTTGCAGGAAGAACTGAAGGCGCTTCCTTGGGGCTCTGTTTGGGATTATCTCTGCCAAATGCAGAATGTGCCTGTGGGAAGAAGCTGGCTGGACGAGGTTAAGGCATACGAAGCAGAAGTTACATCTAAGCGCGTATAGGTGGAACAGGAGGATTATTATGGCAAAAGCATACGGAAAAAAAGTTTGGTTGTTTGCGGACGGATATTGGGACTCTCACTCTAACGGGCTGTTTCCAAGCCACGAATCGGTTT
>DUUG01000297.1 GCA_012841675.1 Clostridiales bacterium | reverse complement strand
GGTATCCAAAGGGCGGTAATGTCTTACTCCAACGCGGTCTGGGTTTCGCCTCTGTCCTCCGGCTTAAGCAGTGCGCCGGCGGCGGGAATCTTCCTGACACGGTAGCGGGAGACGTTTACAACCTTGCTTTCCGATGCCAAACCGGCGAAAACCACCTTGTCTTTTGCTTTGACGGAAAAAACGGAAACGCCGATGCTGTTCCGAGTGGTTTTCGGCGTTATAGCCGATGAGTTGAAAATCAAAGCGCGGCCGGCGGCCGTTTCCAAATAGATTTCCTCCTCGCCCGAAAGCTGAACCACGGCGGTCAGAGGGCTTCTGTCGGAGTAGGCGTTTACTAGGCGGCGGCGGTTGGTTTTGGTTGCGTATTGGTCAAACTGAATCCGCGCGATTTTGCCGTTTTCAAAGACAAACAGCAAAGTGCCGTCAAACTCGCCGCCCTTGGCAACGGCCATAAATAGTACAGATTCGCCCTCGTCCATCTCCAAAAGCTGCGGCAGATACGAGCCTAGCACGCTGATGCGGGTTTCTTCCAAATCGGCAGAGCGCACCTTGTACACCTGCTGCCGGTCGGTAATAAACAGTAGCTCGTCGGTGTTGTTTCCTTCGAGGGCTTGGGAAATGCGGTCGCCCTCTTTGAGCTTGTGTTCCCCGCTCATGCGCAGAGATTGGGGGGTGACTTTCTTGAAATACCCCTCTGCCGTTAGGAAATAGTGGACGGGATAATCGGCCACGACGGCTTCTTCTTCGATGACGGCAGTATCCTCATATTCGTAGAGAATCTTCGTTTTCCGGGGCTGCCCGAACTTTTTGGCCACGGCGGACAGCTCTTTTATAATAATTGCCTCGATTTTCTTCCGGCTTTTTAAGATTTCCTCTGTTTCGGCGATCTCTTTTTGCAGCTCGTCCGTTTCCTTCAGCCGGTTTAGGATATATTCCTTGTTGATGTTGCGAAGCTTGATCTCCGCGATATAGTTTGCCTGGGTTTCGTCAATGCCAAAGCCGATCATTAAATTGGGGATAACTTCGGCGTCTTCCTCGGTGTTTCGGATAATGGCAATGGCTTTATCAATGTCTAGGAGGATTTTTCCAAGACCAAGCAACAGATGCAGCCGTTCTTTCATCTTATTGAGCTTAAAATAAATCTGCCGGCGCAGGGATTCTACACGCCAAGCCGTCCACTCTTCCAAAATTTCCCGAATGCCCATGACTTTGGGCGTGCCGCAAATAAGGATATTAAAATTGCAGGAAAAGGTGTCCTCCAGGGGCGTTTGCCGCATAAGGCGGGACATAAGCAATTCCGGATCGACGCCGCGCTTTAAATCGATAGTGAGCTTTAAACCATCCTTGTCGGTTTCGTCGCGCATATCGGCAATTTCTTTGATTTTTCCGGCTTTGACCAGCTCTGTCACCTTGTCCATAATGGCTTCGACAGTGGTCGTATAGGGAATTTCGGAAATTTCAATGCAGTTTTGCTTTTTGTCATACTTCCAGACACTGTGCACCTTAATGCCGCCCCGGCCGGTTTTGTAAATTTCCTCTATGGCTTTAGCGTCATACAGAAGCCTGCCGCCGGTGGAAAAGTCGGGCGCTTTTAAGGTGTCTGCAATGTTATGGTCGGGATTTTTGATAAGCGCCGCGGTGGTTTCGCAAACCTCGGCCAGATTAAAGCTGCAGATGTTACATGCCATACTGGCGGCTATCCCCAAGTTGGGACTGACCAAAATATTGGGGTAGGTGGTGGGCAGCAGGGATGGCTCCTGCATGGTGTTGTCATAGTTGGGGACAAAGTCAACGGCATCTTGGTCTATGCCGGTAAAAATCTGGGAGCAGATAGATTCCAGCTTGACTTCCGTATAACGGGAGGCGGCATAGGCCGTGTCCCTTGAGTAGATTTTGCCGAAGTTGCCCTTGGAATCAATAAACGGGTGCAAAAGCGTTTCGTTGCCGCGGGTTAGGCGGACGAGCGTTTCGTATATGGCTTGGTCGCCATGGGGATTTAATCGCATGGTCGCGCCAACTACATTGGCCGATTTGGTACGCGCGCCGGTCAAAAGCCCCATTTTATACATGGTGTATAACAGCTTCCGCTGGGAGGGCTTAAAGCCGTCGATTTCCGGCAGGGCGCGCGCCACGATCACGCTCATGGCGTAAGGGAGGAAGTTTTCTTCCAAGGTGCGGGTGATAGGTTGCAAATCCGGCTCAGCAGGGACAATTGCTTCTGCTTTTTTGCCGGAGGGCTTTTTCGCCATGGGGTGTTCCTGCCTTTCTTTAGGTGTATCAGACGGAAAAGCATGCGAAACCGCCGGGTCTCGCATGCGTTCCAAATGGATTAAGCTTCAAAGGGCATCAGCATAGGCGTAATGTGCCGGATGGTATAGTCGATGGCCCATTCGCCGCGCTGCCCGCGCCAGTAGCTGGAGTGGGGCTCGATGCTTAAACCGCCGTTGTAATGCTTGGTGTAAAGCATATCTAGCACAGCGCCCCAGTTAATTTGATCCAGTCCGGCGGGGGGATGGTCGTAGGTTTTGCCGTCAATCTGGATGACGCCCTTAATGTGGAAGTGATAGACCTTGTCGCCATAATCTCTCAGCTCGGCAAAATAGTCGTTATGGCGGCCCATGGTGTGGGAGGGGTCGTACTTAATGCCGAGGCTTTCCACGCGGGGGAAAACCTTCTCCCAAGTGTCGGGGCTGTGGATAAAGTTTGCCCAATCGCAGTTGTAAACCGCCAGCTTAACGCCCACTTCCTTGGCACGGGCGGCCAGTTTGGAAAGATACGAAACGGCGATTTCGATATTTTCGTCCATGGTCTTTTCATCGGCGTAGTTTACGCCCACATTGTAGACCGGGCAAGAAAGCTTTGCCGCCGCATCAATGAGCTTCAGATCGGATGCCAGTGCTTCTTCGCAAACAGTACCGTCGGGCAGGATGCGTTTTTCGCCCCAGCGGCCCATGGAGCCAACGGCAACGCCGTATTTTTCCATGTACGTTAGGATTTTGTCTGTTTGAGCGACAAAATCGTCAGCCTTTATATTGTGGTTGACGGTGAATTCCAAAAAAGATAGGTTTTTGGCGGCAGCGTAGGCAAAGTCAATCTCCTGCCAGCCGCGGATAATACCGAGTTTCATTACGAACACTCCCTTAAGAGAAAAGTATGGACTATTCTGGTCTTATTATAGCAGGTTTCCATATTTTGCGCAAGCAAGACCGTATTTTTCACCATTTCCTGTGCCAATTGACAGAAAAGGGCCCATATGTTACAATGACAAAGGAACGCATGTTCGATAGCGTTTACTACCACTATGGAAAGGAAGTGCCGGATGGCCGCAAAAAGCAGCTACGGAAATGACAGCATTACCTCTTTAAAGGGCGCTGACCGTGTGCGCCTTCGGCCGGGGGTCATCTTTGGCTCTGACGGGTTGGAGGGGTGCGAGCACGCATTCTTTGAAATTCTGTCCAACTCTATTGACGAGGCAAAGGCAGGCTTCGGCACGGAGATTGTCATCACGCGCTATCTGGATCACTCCATCGCCGTGGAGGATTTTGGCCGCGGCTGTCCTGTGGATTGGAACCCCACGGAAGGAAAATACAACTGGGAGCTTGTGTATTGCGAGCTGTACGCCGGCGGCAAATACAGAAACAACGAGGGCGGCGCGGATTATGAGTTTTCTCTCGGCTTAAACGGCCTAGGCGCCTGCGCGACCCAGTATGCGTCTGAATTTATGGACGTTGTCGTCAAACGGGACGGTTTTTCCTACACCCTGCATTTTAAGAAGGGTGAAAATGTCACAGGCGGCGAAACGGGCATGATTAAAACGCCGCTTAGTAAAAAGGTTACCGGCACTCGCCATCACTGGCGGCCGGATTTAGAGGTTTTTACCGATATTGCCATTCCGCTGGACAGTTTTCAGACGATTCTGCGGCAGCAGGCCGTGGTTAACCCCAAAATCCGCTTTGTTTTACAAAACGAAACGGAGCCGGGCAAGTTTGAAACCTTTGCATACTATTACGAAAACGGCATTGCCGACTATGTACAGGAAATTGCGGCGGGAAAAGAGCTTCACCCCGTCCACTATGCGGAAACGGAACGGCGGGGCCGGGATCGGGAGGATTTGCCTGAGTATAAGGTGCGCCTTTCGGTTGCCTTTTGTTTTACCAATGAAGGGGCCAATATTTCCTATTTCCACAACTCCTCGTTTCTGGAGTATGGCGGCTCGCCGGAGAAAGCCGTTAAAAGCGCTTTTGTTTCCGCTTTGGACGGGTTTTTGCGCCAAAACGGGAAATATCCAAAAAATTCCTCTCGCATTGTATTTTCCGATATTGCGGAAAACCTGATTTTGGTTTCCAGCTCCTTTTCCACTATGACCTCCTACCAGAACCAAACAAAGAAGGCCATTACCAACCGATTTATTCAGGAGGCCATGACCGAATTTCTCCGTTCGACGCTGGAGGTTTATTTTATTGAAAACCGGCAGGAAGCCGATAAAATTGCCGAGCGTGTTCTTAGAAACAAGCAGATTCGTGAAAGCGCCGAGCAGGCAAGACAAAACGCCCGGGTTAAGCTTTCAGGAAATCTGGATTTGACCACAAGAGTGGAAAAGTTTGTGGACTGCCGGTCGAAAGACCCCTCCGTTCGCGAGCTTTATATTGTGGAAGGCGATTCGGCCCTTGGTTCCTGCAAGCATGGCCGTGACGCCGAGTTCCAGGCGATTATGCCCGTTCGCGGGAAAATCCTCAACTGTTTGAAGGTGGATGAAGCAAGGATTTTCAGAAGCGAGATTATTACCAACGTGCTCAAAGTGCTGGGCTGCGGCGTGGAGATTGGGCGGCACAAGGAGCTTAGAAACTTTGACCTGTCCGCCTTGCGATGGAAGCGCATTATCATCTGCACCGATGCCGACGTGGACGGATTTCACATTCGAACGCTGATCCTTGCCATGCTGTACCGGCTGGTGCCGACGTTGATAAGAGAGGGGTACGTGTACATTGCCGAAAGCCCTCTGTATGAAATTTCCTGCAAGGGAAAAACATATTTTGCCTACGACGACCGGGAAAAGGGCGAAATACTCGCTTCCTTAAAGGACAAGCCCTACACGATCCAGCGCTCTAAGGGGCTTGGTGAAAACGAGCCGGAAATGATGTGGGAAACGACTATGAATCCCGCAACGCGCCGTTTGATTCAGGTGATGCCTGACGAGGCAGAGGCAACGGCTCGCATGTTCGATTTGCTACTTGGCGACAATTTAGAAGGGCGCAAGGCGTATATTGCCGAAAACGGCGCAAAATATTTGGAATTTGCTGATATATAATAAAAAAAGCGGCGGCTTAGAAGGCCGCTGCTTTTTTTACAGCATCATACCCACGAACGCCACAACCACGCCCAAAGAGCGAACCTGCGCCTTGTCTGCTCCGTTAAAAATCAGAGGCGGATAATCCGGGTTTTCAGCCACAAGAACCAGCTGGTCCGGGTAGCGGTATATGCGCCGTATATACACTTCTCCGTTGATATACAAGGCGGCAAGACTGCCGCTTTCCACCCGTGGCTGGCGGCGAATGAACAAAATGTCACCGGGATAGACCCGGGCGGACAATAGACTTTCATCCTTGCAGCGGTAGGCAAAATCCGCTTGAATCGACTCGGGAATGGAAACCAATCGATCCTCATATTGCGCCACTAAGGTAATATCGTCGGAAAGCTCTTTTATTAAGGGGACTTTTCTAGTTCGGGGAATCGTAAAATCGCAGGGAACATCAAGGCAAGGGGAGAAGGTGGTCGGCGTTCCGTCAATAATATCGCTTTTTTTTATGCCGAAATGATCGGCCAAGCGCTGAATGGCCCCCATCCGCGGCTCTTTCGAGCCACGTTCCCATGAAGAAATGGCTTTATCAGAAACGCCAGCGATAATTCCAAGTTCTCTCTGAGTCAAACCATGGTCTTCCCGAAGCTTCTTGATGTTTTCCGCAATTGACATTGCCATACACCTCCGATTTACAATCAGTATATACTAAAAGTAGAAAAAATGCAATTCTTTTTTTCCAGCTTATTCGACAAAATTCGCCTTGACACACTACTTTTGGTAGATTATAATGGTGCAAAAGGGGGCTAAGAGTATGATTAAATCGATGATTAGCAACAGGATTTCAGACGAAAAACGAATAGATTTGCGCCGGGCAAGGTGGATTCGAGGGATAACCAGACAAAAAATGGCGCAAACTCTAGGGGTGTCGCTGGCAAAATACGTCTACTGGGAGAGCTTTCCGGAACAGATGCCCTTGTCTTCAGCTCGTCTGTTCGCGGAAGCCGTAGAACTTCCGCTGGATGTGATTTTTTTTGGCCCCAACTCTACTTTAAGTAGAAAAGCAAAAGGGAAAATGGTAGGCAGGGTGATTCGAAAAAGTGGGGGAAAATGTCTGCTTTGTGGAGAGCCCATTGTTATAACCGACTGCGACGGCAAGGGTTTGGATGCAAAGGCAAGCAAAAGGGCCAAAGACCGCGGTTCTTTCAATGAACCGATTACTCGGCTGTATGACGGAGCGGAGCCGTTTGGTTATGACGGCGTGTGTGGGGAGTGCTTAACGGCCCATCGAGCCGCTATGGAGAAAAGCAATCAGGAAGGGGCGGCGTCCAGCTGGGACAGCTTGGTGGATTTTGCAAAATATCTGGTAGAGCAGTTTGGAAGTGATCGAAAGGAGGGGATCCCATGGATGCAAAGCAGGTAAAAAGCTTGCTCATGCAGTACGGGAAAAACAAGGTTCTGGCCGCCGTTTTGGAAGAAAAGGCAAAGCATTTGCGAAGTGTTTTGTACGGGCCGACATCTTCCTCCTGGGCAGAGAGCAGGAAGGGCGGCCCTGCCCGAGGGATGGATGACAAGCTGGCGCAGATAGAGCAAATAGAGCAGGAGGCCGCCCGGCGGAAAAGCCAGGTCAAGCTGGTAGAGCTGGCCTTGTCCATATTGGATGAGGAGGAAAGGCGGGTGACGGAGCTTTGTTTTCTGTACCCTAAAAATGGCAACGTCAAAAAGCTCTGCGAAGAGCTGCACAAAGAACGAACGGCCGTGTTCCGCATGTCAAACCGGGTGCTTCATAAGCTGGCCGGCGTTTTGTGGGCGGCCGAGCTGGAGACATTTTCGCCGGAAGAAGGTAAAACTTTAACCGATCAGGGCGGAGACGCAAAGGGTTTATTGACATAGTACCATTCCAATATGGTAAGATACTGTGCGGGCGGTGCTGGAGGAAGCGCTGTCCAAGGGATATATTTCCTATGAAGAAAACGACCAGCGCCCCATGCTTGAGGTATATATGGTGTTATAACGCGAAAAAAGCCGCTTGCAAAGGTTTTCCTCTGCAGGCGGCTTTTTATTGAATAGGTACATCGTTACGAAAGAACTCTATTGTATGAGGGCTTACAATTTGAACATAAAAGGGAAGCCGCTTGGCTTCCCTTTTTAATGTTAGTCCAACACCAGCGTGGGGGCGACGTAAGTCCGAGCGCCAAGCTCCTGATCCAGCAGATACAGGCTCTTGGGGTCGTTGCCGAACAGCTCGTATTTGCGGATTAAATCGGAGGCGCTTTTCTCCTCCTCGCCCTGCTCCTTGATAAACCAGTTCAAGAATTCCATGGTGCGGTAATCGCGGGCGTCCACGGCCACTTGATAAATGTTGTTAATGGAGGCGGTTACTAGCTGCTCATGGGCTAAAGCCGCTTCCAAAGGCTTTTTGTAGCTGTCGAACACCACATCCGGCGCGGCAATAGCGTCAAACGTGACGCGGTATTCGTTGTTTTGGAGATAGGTGCGGATGAGCATGGCATGATCTCTTTCTTCCTGTGCCTGCACGTAGAACCAGTTGGCAAACCCGTCCAGACCTTCGTCGGCGTAATAGTTGGCCATGTCAAGATACAGATAGGCGGAATACAACTCTTTGTTGATCTGCTCGTTTAGCAAGGCGGATACTTCTTTTGTAAGCATAGGAAAAACCTCCTTGTTTTTCTTGAAATTCCATTATATAGAAAACCTTGGAATAATGCAAGGTAAGTGGCCCCGGTTACAGCATTTTTTGAATTTCTTTCCGAAGGCGGTAGATAATGCGTTTTTCCAGCCTGGATATGTAGGACTGGGAGATGCCGAGCATATCGGCCACTTCTTTTTGGGTTTTCTCCGGCCGGCCGGAAAGGCCGAAGCGAAGGGAAATAATGCTTCTCTCTCTGGGACCCAGTTTTTCCAAAGCGGAGGAAAGAAGCTGTCGGTCCACTTCCTCATCTAAAATAGTAAGGGCGTCATCCTCGTCGCCGCTTAATACGTCGGAAAGAAGAAGCTCGTTTCCGTCCCAGTCGACGTTTAACGGCTCGTCTATGGAAAACTCGTTTTTCTGGCCGGCGGTTTTGCGCAGGTGCATCAAAATTTCGTTTTCAATACAGCGGGAGGCATAGGTGGCCAATTTGATGTTGCGCTCGGGACAGAAGGTGTTGATGGCCTTAATAAGGCCGATGGTGCCAATGGAAATCAAATCTTCGATATGGATACCGGTATTTTCAAATTTTCGGGCAATATAGACCACAAGGCGCAAGTTATGCTCGATTAAAACACGGCGCACATGCTCGCTTTCCGTATAAAAACGGCTTAGCAAGTAGGCCTCCTCCTCGGCGGAAAGCGGCGGGGGCAGCGTTTCACTGCCCCCAATATAGAAAAGGGGGTCAGGCTCTTTTCTGAAAATTTTCCTCAAAAGGGATTTTAACCAGTTTGTGAGCTTATGCATTCGACCCGCATCCTTTCTCTGTTATCCGGCCGCGCCAATGACGGCCCGTATGCCGTCATCACCGCTTAACCCTTTGGGGGTGACGGCCAGTAGTGTTCCTGTTTTATTTTTTCCATCCAGTATAAGCCGTTCGGGACGGAAGGCAGCCAGCATTTCCCTCTGCCCTAAAGCGCTGGTGCAGAAAACCAATCGCATGGGAAGATTGCAGTCTGCGGCTAGGCTGAGCACGGATTCGACGCTTTCGCCGTTTTGCAGCGCCGACCGCACCGGCGGCGGAAGCAGTGGCTCTACCGCAGAAAGAGAGGTTACCAAAACGGCGCGGCCGCTGACCGGGTCGGTCAGCAAACAGCCTGTATCCACCAATACATCAAAGTTGGCCGTGATACCTTGGTGGTAGACTTCCGCGGTGACGTGTTTTTTCAGCTTGGTTAGGCTTGCCTTGCCAAAAGTGCGGAAAGCTAAGGTAAGCAGCAAATAGGCGACCGTGGACACAATGAGCAAGAGGGGCAGGGAAATATCCAAATACAAAACGCCGCCTGGCAAAACTTCGCCGCTGCCGGATAGGGATAGGGCAAACACCGCTCCGGCCATGGCCGCGGAAACGCCTAAAAACACGACAAACCGGAGAAAAAGCGCTTTGCCGCCGCCAAATGCCAAATACACAAGCCCCAGTCCTACCAAAAGCTTAACGGTCATGGCAGATAAGAGAGGCGTCGGAAACAGGCAGACCACAGCCGCATATATAGCACCAGCCGATGCCGCAAGCACGGGGCGAAGCCGGGCAGAGCCGGCCTTGGTAATAGCTCCTACGGCGCGAAGGGCTAAATAGTTGGCAAGGAAGTTGGTTACTAAGAGAACATCCAGATAAATTTCCAAAACCCCTGCCTCCTTTCAGGTGTGATCGGCTTGCCGGAATGTCTTTATTATAAGCTTGTTCCTTGTTGGTTTCTGTCTAAGGAGGACGGACGAAAGTTGGAATAATTTTGGAAGGAGTTGCATAGGGGCAAAAAAGACCGGGCAAGAGGTTTCTGAATTGCCCCCAAAAAGTTAGACACTAAAAAATCAAGCAGCCGAAAGGGCTTGCTGTCTGTGCATCGCAGGCGGCAAGCCCTTTAGCTTTGCCTTGATGCGGCGGTTGTTGTAGTAATCAAGATATTCGAT
>DUUG01000027.1 GCA_012841675.1 Clostridiales bacterium | reverse complement strand
TGTTGGGATTTGCTTATAATCTAGGTAGCAAGCCTTGATGTACTTGCTCCTGATTGCTATGAAAGTTGTATTAGGCAACGTTTTAATATAGACGCCCGAAGCACATCGCGCAGATTTCGATCGGCGGCCGACAATGCCTGCTCAGACAAGACCACTGATAACAGGCGATACTCATCCTCGGTAATGACCCCCGCTTGATGCATATTGGTTAGAATTGCGGTTGCGCTGGCCGCATCCAGTTCCTCTCCTATGGTGTTTACAACGTGCATAATCAAACAGTCACGGGTCATACGGATGCGGGAGACGCGGATATAGCCGCCGCCGCCTCGTCGGCTTTCTACGGTGTATCCGTGTTCCGGCGTAAAGCGAGTAGTTAAAACATAATTAATCTGACTAGGCACACAGCGAAACCGCTCGGCCAACTCGCTTCGGGAAAGCAGGGCAGAGCCGTTTTCCTCTGTAACAGCTTTCACAATATATTGGGCAATTAAATCGCTTATCAGCAATTCTCGTCCTCCTGACTTTGACCATCTTTGACCTTAATCATATAATACAACTTTCGTATACATATGCCAATAGCAAAAATGATGAAAATTTTGCATATATAGGGCAATGATTTTAGGAATAATCAACAGATGTTATGAGGTTTCCTTTTGACCTTTGCGCTGATTATTCATATTCGATTTATTTTCCTGATGTTGTTTCTGCAAATGCCGTTTTGCATGGCGCATGGAGGTTTGCCCTAAGCTGCCGTCGGGGATTAATTCTTCGGCCAGTTCCATATTAAAGTTATTTTTTTTGTCAAATTGCTTCTTCTGTTTCATGATACTCATCCTTACTGTTCCATATTCAAAAGTATTTTGCCCTTTGCGGACAATCCTATGCAAAAAAGTTTGTTTCCAACGGTTTTTATTCTGCAGGAACAGTTGCATTTTGTGTTGATTTTTGTTACAATAAACATAAGCAATCGGCCTATTGTCATGTCGACTGCATTTACATGAAGGGAGATTTAACAATGGCACATATTATTTCTGACGAGTGTATTTCCTGTGGCGCATGCGAGGGTGAATGCCCTGTGTCTTGCATCTCGGCCGGTGATACAAAATATGTTATTGACCCTGAACAGTGCATTGACTGCGGAGCCTGCGCTGCTGTTTGCCCCGTAGAAGCAATTTCCGCGGAGTAAGATGTAAGCTAGTTCCGTCCATAATGAAAGGGCAGACGCCTACCCTAGGCGGGCTGCCCTGTTTTCTTACGAAAAATATAGTAAGGACATCAGAGTATGAGCGATTCGATTTTTCCTCTTGGCCTGGCTGGGCTTACCTACCGGCAAACGGAGGATTGCTTCCCGGTTGGCACGGATTCGGTGTTGCTTTCTGCCTTTGTGCGCGTTTCAAAGCGGGCAAAGGTATGTGATTTAGGCTGTGCCGGCGGGATTTTGCCCCTGCTTCTATGCGGGCGGCACGAAGAAATCAAGGTAACGGGCATTGAAATATCTGAAAAGGCGGCAGCGGTTGCCAGAGAGAACGCAGAGCGAAACAACCTAAGCGACCGGATTGAAATTATCACCGCCGATATGCGAACGGTTTCTTTACCCGCCGGAAGCTTCGATACGGTCGTCTGCAATCCGCCTTATTACAAGGAAAACAGCGGTCGACTGCCTAAAAAAACGAGTATGCAAGCCGCAAGGGCAGAAACAAGCTGTACCATCGAGGAAGTCTGTGCGACGGCTGTGCGGCTGCTTCGTTTTGGAGGCATTTTTTTTAGCGTCTACAAGCCGGCCCGCCTTTGCGAGCTGCTATCTGCCATGGAGGCATCGAAACTGACGCCCAAGCGGCTTCGTTTTGTGCTCCACAAGCAGGGGCAGGCGCCGGTTTTAGTCTTGGTGGAGGGGAAAAAGGGTGCCGCACCAGGGCTTATTGTTCCGCCGGCTCTGGTGATCCGTAAAAGTACGGGCGCTTATACGGCGGAGGCGTATCGTATTTACCATCCCGATGAATAAAGGAGGGCGGCTATGCTTTACCTTGTTCCTACACCCCTTGGCAATCTGGGCGATTTATCCCCTCGCGCGCAGGAAATCTTGCAGTCGGTAGACTGGATTGCGGCGGAGGATACTCGCATAACGCTTAAGCTGTTAACGCATTTTGCCATTAAAAAGCCCCTTATCAGCTACTACGAACACAATAAAGAGCAGCGCGGCAGAGAACTTATTGAACGGTTACAAAACGGAGAGACGGGCGCTTTGGTCACAGAC
>DUUG01000296.1 GCA_012841675.1 Clostridiales bacterium | reverse complement strand
GGCTTGTCCAGCCCGTACCCAGACAAGTCTTTCACACGGTCTTCTACGGCTTCCACGGCCATCACCTGGGAAAGGGGCGAAAGAACCCCATCGCTAATATAGGTGTCGTTGCCGTAGGCGGCATACGGTTCCAGCAAACGGTAGCTGGAGTAGATTTCGCTCATTTCTTGCAGTTCTTCGCTGCTGAGCCGCTCAAACGATATAACCGACCCGTCCGGACGCTCCATCCGGATGTTTTTCAAATTGATAAAGTTTTCTCCAAGGGAGGGAATCAGGTTCAAATCCCGCAGGGACTTGGATCCGCCGAGGAAAATGTTCACAGCAGAGCTTTTACAGGTGTAAACCGTGTTTTCCCCTTCCAGCATGACATAGTAATAGTCGTCCAGCTCGTACTTGCTGCCCAGCAGAAGCACCTTGCGTGACGTCTTCTCACTGTCGTAGGGAATCAGAGTAATACGGGCCGCTTTGTCTGCGGTTAGGCCGTATTTTTCCACGTTAGGGGCATCTTCCTCCACGATTTCCACATATTCTAAAGCCGTCAATGTGGTAAACGTGCTGTTCATCAGCGACTGGCTGTATGCGTAGTCGTCATCCACGCCATTGTCGTTAAATTCATATACCAAGCCCGAGCCGTCGGTTAATGGCTTCTGCCCGATTAAATACTTGTACCCTTCCGCATGATCCTTCAGAAAATCCTCCGGATATTCCACCGTTATAACGGCATAATCTCCCGCGTTTTCCTTGATGAGATAGGTTTTCCCTGCCTCCGGATCCTCTTCCTTGGGCATCAGGAGGGACAGAATCCCCCATGCTCCCAGAAGCACCGCCGCGACGATGCCCATCACAACCAGGGTTTTGATTTGTTTTTTCATTAGCGGTTTTTCCTCCTGTACCAAACCACGCCGCCCATAATGAGTAGGGCCGCCGGTATCAGGGCGAGAAGCACCAGAATGACGGTCAGCTGGTTACCAATGACGGCCAACTCAGGTGCCGCAAAGGATTTGTTTTTGATATTGACCTTCACACCCGATTTGTTAAACTCTCCCAGCACGTTTGACATAAGGGTCATATTGCCGTAGGAGTTGGTGTTCAACAGGGATTCATTATAGACATACGGCGAGGAGAGGAACAGAATGCCGCCCTCCACGGTGATATTGTCGACAATGGTCGTTTGCGTTGTTAAAACGGCCGTATAGAAGGGGCCGGACACATCACCGTCTTCCCGCTCGAAAGTGCTGATGGTTTCGCCTTCTACAAAGGGCTTGGCATACGACTGGGTTGAGGTGGTCAAAAGCGGCGTTGTAATCCGCCCGTTAAAGCGGTCGCTGCTGGCCCAAAGGGTGGTCAGCGGGCGGCTGTACGGCGCGATGATATAACTGGTAATGCCGTTTAAAAGCGTATCCGTAGAGGTGGATAACGGGCTGGAGGCTACTGCAGAATAGTCGTTTCCAATTTTATATTGGGAATCCAGCAAAATGGATTTGCCATACGATATACCCCATTCGCCCAAAAATTGCTCAAGTTCGGGCAGAGAAGGAGATTCGGCGCCAATGGAAACAATGGCCCGTTTATACTGGGCAAAATATTTGTCCAGCTTGTTGATCTCGTCCGGTGTGTAGTCGGTACTCGGCGAGCTAATAACAATCAGCTCCACATTTTCAGGAATCTCGTCTGTCAGAAGGTTTAAGGAGATGACCTGATAGTTGCTGTCTGTCAGAAGCGACACCAGACCGCCATACCCGATTTCCCCATTTCCCGTCAGAATGGCGGCCACCGGCTGGACATCGCTTTCTAACCAAAGGAGAGCCGCCGTCAGCCGGCGTTCCAAGGAAATACCCACTACCCTTGTTCTGGTGCTGTCGTACCAGTAGTACACGTCTTCCATGGAAATCGTGCGGAATTTGCCGGTCGCATCCTCCACAATCAGGCTGTATTCGGAAACGGTGGAAACCTCGGATTTATATTTATTGACAAACTCGGGGTTTCTAAGGGGGTCGATGAACGCAACGGTTAATTTCCCGTCGGAAGCGGCCTGATACCGGTAGAGCATTTCAACGATTTCGTTGCCAAAGACCAAAGAGCGGTAGTTGGTTTCCGTGGCAAAAACGTAAACCGTTACATTTTGATCCATCTCTTTTAAAACGTCTTTCGTTTCGCGAGAAATGGCAAACCGGCTGTCAGAGGTCATATCAAACTTAATAGAAAACCGGTCCGTGGCAACCCCAACCAGCACGTTAACCAAAATCACGGCCGCAATAAACACCAAGCTAATCGCCACTGAGAGAGAACCGTATTTCCAATTGCGCCGGTCTTTCTTCGGTGCGTTGTTTTTTTGTTTCATAGTTTTCTTCCTTTCTCTTTTCCGTTACGCATAGCGCTTTTTGTCCAGCGTCCGGACGGTAAGGAAGATAAAAATCACCGAAACGCTGACGTAATACAATATATCAGAAATGTCAAATAGGCCATAGGAGAAGCTGGAATACCGGTCAAACACGGAGATCCAGCTGACCAGAACGCGTACGATAGTAATTTCAGAGCTAGTAGCCAACGCACTTACCAGCCAAAGCCCAATGAGAACCGCCCAAGTTAAGATAGCGGCCACAAGCTGGTTTTCCGTTAAAGAGGAAATAAACAGTCCGATGGCAATAAAGGCACTGGCGGCAAAAAAGATGGCCACATAGTTGCCGAAAATAGCCCAAGATTCCGCCACGCTGTAATAGGAAAGAATCATAGGGATCAAAAATGTGCCGATCAGAGAAAGCACAAACACGGCCAAAGCCGCCAGATATTTGCCGATGACAATATCCGTTACACGGATTGGCACGGTAAACAAAAGCTGGTCGGTCTTTAGCTTTTTTTCCTCACTAATCAAACGCATGGTCAGAATAGGGGCCAAAAAGGCCAGCGCAATCAAAAGCAGATAGAAAAGTGGCTTTACATCGGACGCACTTCGGCTAACGTTCATGAAATAGAAGCAAAGATTCATAAAAAGAATCAAAATGCCGCTGAAAACATAGCCAATGGGCGTTGTATAGAAGGCCCGAAGGTCACGTTTAAATACTGCAAACATAGGTTTTACTCCTTCCCGGCTTTCTTTTGACTGTCGGCCGTCAGCTTAATAAAGATATCCTCCAACGAGGTGTTCATAGGAGCAAGCAGCAAAATCGGATAGCCGGCTTTAGACAACATCTGGAACAAAGGCTTCCGAACGTCGGCCTTGCCTTTTGCCTGAATGATAAAGTCGTAGGCGCCGTATTCCCTCTCGCCAAGAAGCTCAACACGGCCCATTTCGGGCACATGGGCCAAAATTGCCTGCACCTTCTCCAACGGCCCGGAAACCCGAAGCTGCATACGCGCGTCAGTGACAACGTCCTGCTGCAGCTGCTCAGGCGTATCGTCGGCCACAATGCGCCCGTTGTTGATAACCAATACGCGCTCGCAAATGGCCTGCACTTCGGGCAGAATATGCGTTGAAAGAATAACCGTTCTCTTTTTGCCCAGATCTTTAATCAAATTGCGGATTTCGATAATCTGGATGGGGTCAAGGCCTACGGTCGGCTCGTCCAGTATTAAAACCTCCGGATCTCCCACCAGCGCCTGCGCCAGGCCCACACGCTGCTTATAGCCCTTAGAAAGGTTGCGAACGGCACGCTTATACACGTGGGAAATGCCCACCAGTTCGCAAATCTCCGCAATATGCTTGGCTCTGTCTTTTTTAACACCCTTCAGATCGCAGATAAAGTCAAGGTATTCGTTGACCGTCATATCCATATACAGCGGCGGCTGCT
>DUUG01000295.1 GCA_012841675.1 Clostridiales bacterium | reverse complement strand
GGGGGCTTTTTGTTTCTCTTTTGTAAATTTATTATAATATTTTTGTATATTTTTTAGCTAATAAAATCTTTTAAAATTACAAGTTGTTTTGTATTGTTGAGATAGAAATGATTTTTTTATGCACGCCCTACTATAGGTAAATCTTGGTTTAGAATGTGTTTAGTATGTGTAAGGTTTTAATAATGTTTTTCTTACACATATGCAACAAATGGCAAGTCTCTTTAGCGGAGACTTTTGGCCACGTCTATGCATTTAACAAGCGTTTGGTGCAGGAAGCCGGTTACGAGCCCGAATCCTTGTTCCAGGCAGTTCGTGATTACAAATGGGACTACGATATGTTCCTTGAAATTGCCCGCAAAATCACGAAAGACACGGACGGCGACGGTCAATACGATATTTGGGGCGTAGCGCTTGACTGTGACGGAAATGAAATCTGGTCCAACGCTACCGGTCCCATTATCAAAGACGAGTCCACTGGCAAATGGGTTGCCAACCTGAGGGATCCCCGCATTTTGAAGTCCATGGAGTTCATGAAGAATGTCTCCGGTGACCCACAGGTACAGTTCCCGCTGGAAGGCGAAGCCGTTCCCAGCCGCGGTGGTCAAACAGAAGATATGTCTCCCCTTCTCCAGCCATCGGCGCTTCCGCTTTCAGATAGATCGGACCATATTTGATACTTGCGTGCGTAAGCATCACCGGCACTAGCTCTTTCTTATCGAAAGTTCCCTTGAGCAGACGGTCAATTTCGATGTAGTGCTGTGTTTTTTGGTTCTGATCCAATCATCCATCTCCACCTGCCGAACCTTTCCCACGAGAATCAGATCAGACCTTTGCACCATCACTTCCGGACTATGCGACTTATTTATAAAAGAAATAAGTTCCCACGTTGTATACCGCTCCGGCTCGGCAGGCTGAAAGTACAGCGATACGCCAACCAGAATCGCCATAACAACTGCCAGAATCGGAAGTGCAAGCGCTTTCTTTAGCTTATAGCTTCTGTTCATGTCCGCCTCTTTTTCTGTCATTTCCCGGCGCAGGGTATCGTTTTTACCGCAAAATGCCCAGCGCTTCCTTTGCTGCTCTGGAGGCGGATAGATTATGGAAGGAGTTCCCCGCTTTGTCATCCGGATCATACATTCTCACTCGTCCGGCCACAATTTTCCCCGCTCCCTGATATCCGCCCATTACAAGATAGTGCCCCTCGTCGGTCGCCTTCAGGAACAAAAGGAACGATTCTCCCTTCTGAAACAGCGGCGCATCTGCAAAGGCCTGCGTCGTATGGATTCCGATTGATCCGCCCGTCTGCACTACCGGCACTAGTTCTTTCTCTTCGACAGTTCCCTTAATCAGTCGGTCGATTTCAATATAGTGTCTTGTAATCACAAGGTCGATCCTTAGTTCCGGTTCAGAGCGTACAACCTTGCCTGTTAAAATCAGGTCAGACTTTTCAACCATTTCTTCCGGGCTGTAATAGTGATCTACCCAACTAGCGTGAGCCCCCATTGGCATCTCATTTTCGGCAGGCTTAAAGTACAAGGAACTGCCAACTAGAATCAATAACATAATGGCCAAAGCCGGCAATGCAAGCAACCGCTGGGATTTGACTCTGCTTTTCATAAGACTCCTCCTTCCGAAAGCTGCTACCACTAGAAAACGCAAATCTGAATGGGACTAAAGGAAATTTACCCGAAAAACCATCAGCGTTGGCTCTGTTTGACCCATGCATCCCGTCTGGGATCCTTTTGTATCTCTTTTTTAACATTGTTTAACTGCGGCACACACCAGAATGGCCAGATTTTCGGCAAATCCTTGGGCATATCCTCCAACTTTCCTCCGTTCGGATGCAGCGGAAATCCGTCCAGTAGCGGCACGGTGAAGATTTGACCCTTCTGCCCGTCTAAAGCGTAGTATTTCCGCGCAAACGCGAGCGCCTTGTCCCAGCGATGCAAACGCATCATCTTTTGCCCCAATGGCCCACTGATGCTCGGAGAAATACAGATACAGGCAGGATATCTGCGACGCATGCAGCCCATAGTTGCCGTCGGTACATACAATATCAAAGAGTTGGATCGTATTTTAAATCGTCTGCACAAAGAACTCCGATGACAGTTTCGCATGGGATGCGATCAGTGCCTGTATGATTGCATCGGCCAACACGCTGAACAACTCGAGAAGGGCCAAACCGAGATGTTTTGCCTGCTCTTTCCCGTCGGTGCAAAGGTAAGCAACAACTCCCGGCTACGTTTTATACCTGGAAACGAGTTCGCAAGGGCGATCGTTTTTTCGTATTCGCCGATATTTCTGTAAAGTAGCACCAGTTGGTGCTTGGCCGTGGCAAGCAAACTCTCGTGGCACCCAGAACCTACAAGTGATTCCAGTAGCTTGATGGCTTCGTTCCAGTATTCGTTCTTTTTGTGATACTTCTACATCGTGCACAGCGTAGCCTTCCTCATCTGCCAGGACCTTCTCGCCATAGCAAATCCAGCCGGTATCCGAAAGGAGCTGTGCCAGACGAAGGGTAATTCTCTCGTTGCCCGGAACTCGGCTAAGCCATCCCGAAGCAGGCGGATGCACACATCCAGGTTTTTGTCTACGCCGGTATTCTGGCTGTGCAACGCATCCACACGGGCAATCAATGCCTCTACCCTGGCATCTCGAGTTACCTGATCGCCGAAGAGTTCGTCAATGGATACTCCGAAGTAATTGGCGATGGACGGAATCATCTCCATATCCGGATAGCTTCCGTTTGCTTCCCATCGGGACACCGCTTGACTGGTCACACCAAGTGCACTGGCCAATGCCTCCTGTGTGCGGCTGTCTCTGCGGCGGAGTCGCGTATTTTATCGCCTAATTTCAGTTGCATGTATTTTCCTCCTAAATGAGATCAGTGGTACATCTCCATTGTACTAAATTTCGGAGGAAAAACAATTATCAATCTGTTGTTTCAAATCCAACCGCTGGTTGTATATGCGCTATGGTATCCTTCTACTTGTGATTATATCGATTTCCATCCAAAAAGCAAGTGGTTTTTGTAACATTTTTATACCTATATAACAAAAAGCCTGCACCAAAAGGTGCAGGCTTTTAAAATTTAGGCTTAGTACATGCCCATGCCGCCGTCCATGCCGCCACCGGCCGGAGCAGGTGCGGGAGGCTCGGGCTTATCGGCAACAAGCGCTTCCGTTGTAAGAACCATGGAAGCAATGCTGGCCGCGTTCTGCAGAGCAGAGCGAGTAACCTTTGCAGGGTCAACAATACCGGTCTTGACCATATCCACATATACTTCGTTCAAAGCGTCAAAACCGAAGTTAGCTTTCTTGGCAGTCTTAATTTTCTCCAGAACGATAGAACCGTCAATGCCGGCGTTGGCCGCAATCTGCTTGACAGGCTCTTCCAGAGCTTTGATAACGGCGCGTACGCCGGTTCTCTCG
>DUUG01000026.1 GCA_012841675.1 Clostridiales bacterium | reverse complement strand
CGGCGCTGGATATAGACATAGAAGGCGGACATGAGCAAAGGCATGCCGAAGCGGTAGCTATCGGCGCCAAAGCCCGGCATAAACGCCTCGGATTCCAACTTTTTCTGTAAGGAAACAAGACTTTCGTACAGGGAGGAAACCACCTGATTGGTCACCACAGGGCCTTCATATACGTCCTCAAACAGGGAAAGAAGGGTCGCCAGCTCGTCCCTATGTTTAGGAGAAATAAACATCGAAGCAAAGTCGCGCAAAGTCTTGATGACAGGGGTATTGGGGTCCCAGTCCTGGTCGATCCAGATGAATTTAGCCACGTCGTCGGCAATGCCTTCCGAATAGGCCACACAGCCCACGTGGTACTGGGCGGTTACGTTATGCATGCGCTTGTGCCAGCGGGGGCGGGGGTTATAGCATTCGCGCCCGGCAGTAATGGCCCAAATGGGATCCATCCGGTGTACGGGGAACTGGCAGCAGAGCATATGGCAGATGTCAGGATACGAGCGGATGGGAAGCTCCGCCGGGGTTTTCTCCCGGCAGGCGGACATGGTGTGGTTGCACCAAGGCGCATGGCAGATGCCGGCCAGCCAAGCAGGCTTCTTGGCCACTTGGAGGTAGAATGCCTCCGTAAAATCCTGTCCGTGGCGCATAACCTGAGGTGAAACCCAGACCTTGGCATGGGGGTGGTACGTATGTAAAATGTTGGCCATGCGCTGGCAGGCGGCGAAAAGATCCTCCGCCTCCAATTTGCCCGGGTCGCCGCCGGGAATCATAATATGGTCCACGCAGACCAAGGACGACAATACGGCATGGCGCTGTGCATCCTCTATGCGGAGGATTTCGTTAAGCTCTTTGGCTTTTTCGTCGGTTTCAGGCAAAAAGCCGGACGCCGGAAGGGGTTGGCCCGAATGGTTCTCATACAGGTTGGGATACCAGAGCCAGACGGCAAGCCCCAGCTCGTGGGCCACGGAAACCGTATGGGCGAGCATCTCTTTAATGGGATATTTCATTATTTCGTTTTCCGGGGCGTCGTCGGTGTTGGGCGGCAAAAACTCAATGGCGGACGCGCCGAACAAAGCCTGATCCCTTATGTACTGGGCGTAGGTGGGCTTATCCCAAGCGTCGTAGGCATTGGTTTTGGCGCGATAGCCAATCTGGCTTCCGCGGAATTCCTTTACAGGAGCCGTTTCTACGGAGAGCTCAGGCAAGCAAAGCCCGCCCTTTTGCCAGAACGCCTCCTTCAAAAGACGGCCCGCCCCGTGGATAGCGGCCAGCTTGTGAAAGCCTCTGATACGAGCCTTGCCGTTTTCGCAATGCAAGGCATATGCGTGTTTAGGCAGCGCATGGTCTATTTCTACGGTGATGGCACCCTCCCCAAGGGAAACTAAAGGAAACGGCGCGCCAACGCGCTTTTCCAGCTCTTCTGATAAAATTTGGGCGGCCAAGCGGGCATCCTGATTTTGCAAATCTACTCCGATGGTAAAAGATTGAACCGAGGTCATAGCGCATCTCTCCCAATTCAGTATTCAAAGCTTATTCAATCCCTTATATGATACAGGAAAAAGCAAAGAAAAGAAAGTCTTTGGAAAATGAAAAAGCAGCGACACGTTTGTCGCTGCTTTAGGGTTTACCGGAACTTTGCTATAAAAGCGTTTACTTGTTCTTCCGAAAGGGGCAGATACACAGTGCCGTCCGAAAAGACGCTTTTATGCTCAAACCGGAAGGTAACCTGCACCGTGGGGGCGGATAAGTCGATGGTGTCCGGCACCTCTTTCGGCACCATGGAAAAAAACTCGCCAAAATCGATGCTGGAAAATACATCATCGGGCCCGATTTTATGAACGTCGTGATTAATAAAGATTTGCAGATGGGAAAGGGACGGGATGTTTATGAAAGAGGCGGAAAGCTCCATATAGGGGCTATTCAGCTCACCTGCTTGGGTCAGGTCATAAAACTGCTCATAGAGGTCGCCCGATGCGGCATTAGCCGCTTCTAAATAGGCAGACAGTGCCTTCGGCGTGGCAGAGGTTAGGGGGTACTGATCATAAAAACGCATGTCGTTCACTCTGCCGCTGACAGTTATAATGGGGGTGTTGTGGCTTACGCTGGTATTTACTAGAGCATAAAATGCATCATCATCCAGAGCCGCCAGTTCAGCT
Organism: Clostridiales bacterium; assembly: GCA_012841675.1. Classification (GTDB taxonomy): domain Bacteria; phylum Bacillota; class Clostridia; order Oscillospirales; family QAMX01; genus DUUG01. The sequence continues at coordinate 313 of DUUG01000026.1, read as the reverse complement.
TTTAAAATTTTCCAAATAGATTCCAGATCGTAGAAAGGTGTTCCAAAGCCCATAACCTGAACGTGGACGGAATCTACATACTTATCTTCCGGCAAAGTGCGCAGTTTCTTCCGGTAATCGGGGTCTTTCTGAAGAAGAGTGAAGATTTGCTGCGTGTCGGCTTCAGAAAGATACAGCATGCGGGTTAGACTTTCGTTTTCAAATACAAATGTTGCATTGAAAAAAGTGTGGTATGCATTTAAAATCGTGTCGTCTTTTACCTGCTGAATATTCCGTTCCAGGTTTTCGTAGAGCTTCGCCAAGATAGCGGGAT
>DUUG01000025.1 GCA_012841675.1 Clostridiales bacterium | reverse complement strand
GCAGCGATCCTATTGCCGGCGTACATACCCTGACCGGAAAAATTGTGCATACCCATGCCAAAGACGGTATTATGAAGCAGCAAACCGACCCCGCCATTATCTACAACTTCTTTGCCGAAGGCGGTATTCATGACCTGCGCATGGAGGATTATTTTGCCGAGCTTCCTCTGGGTCAAGGGCATGTGGACTTGCCTGCCTGGGTGAAAGCGCTTGAGCAAATTGGATACACCGGTTTTTTGACCATTGAACGAGAGGTCGGTGCTGATCCGGTATCGGATATCGAAATGGCAGTTTCCTATTTAAAGCAGTTAACGGAGGTTAGGTAAATGGACAGTCGTTTTTACTATGCCAATGGTCCGCAGGGTTTGTCTGACGCGGAAATTAATCAAGCAGTAGATCAATTTTTGGCCGACTTGCCCCACGCTCCTAAAAAAGTTTTGCTTCTTCCGCCGGATATTACACGGCTTCACTCTGCCGGCGGTTTGCTGGCCAGCAAGCTGTACCACCGGCTGAAGGATTCCTGCGTTGTGCATTTGATGCCCGCTCTGGGCACTCATGAGCCGATGACAAAGGAAGAACGGGAGCTGTTTTTTGACATCATTCCCGACGAGTGCTTCCTTGTGCACAATTGGCGGGATGATGTCGTAAAAATCGGCGAAGTGCCTGCCTCCTTTGTCAAAGAAGTCTCCGAGGGCATTATGGAGGAAGCCATTGAAGTGGAAATCAACCGCGCTTTAATAGAGGGCGGCTATGACTTAATCGTTTCTCTCGGTCAAGTTGTACCTCATGAAGTCGTCGGCATGGCAAACTATTCGAAAAATATCTTGGTTGGCGTCGGCGGCAGCGGACTGATTAACCGTTCCCATATGCTGGGCGCCTTGTACGGCATGGAGCGTATGATGGGCCGTGACCATACACCTGTTCGGAAGGTGTTTGACTATGCCCACGAAAATTTCCTCACTTCCCTCCCCCTCTCCTTTATGCAAACGGTCACAACCAACGAAGAAGGCTCTGTCCGGATTCATGGACTGTTTATTGGACAGAAGCGGGATGTTTTTGAGGCGGCTGTGAAGCTTTCCCAAGAGAAAAATATGATTTTCGTGGACAAGCCCTTTAAAAAGTGCGTTGTTTATCTGGATCCTAGCGAGTTTAAAAGCACATGGCTTGGCAATAAGGCTGTATACAGAACCCGTATGGCCATGGCCGACGGCGGCGAGCTGATTATTTTGGCTCCTAACGTGCGCCAGTTTGGCGAGGACATGGAAAACGACCGCGTCATCCGGTTGTACGGATATGTGGGCCGCGAAAACATTCTTCGTCTATATAAAACCGAGGAAGAGCTGCAGAAAAACCAATCGGTGGCCGCGCACTTGGTGCACGGCTCCTCCGACGATCGCTTCTCTATCACCTACTGCACACGTTACCTTACAGAGGAGGAAGTTCGGTCGGTTAATTTTAACTACCTCCTTTATGATGAGGCCATCAAGCGGTATGACCCTTCCAAGTTGAAAGACGGGCTGAACACTCTGGAAGACGGAGAAGAGATCATGTATATCAGCAACCCTGCCTTGGGGCTTTGGGCGGATCCGGGCCGTTTTTACCAAAATTCACAATAATTTAGAAAGGCCTGGTTTTCGTGTCTGAAAATTTACTCCGCATTCAGAATGCGTTGCGCGAAGAAAAGCTTCCCGGTGACGCCGTTCTCATCACTTCCCTAGTAAACCGCAGGTTTGCCACAGGGTTTGCCTCGTCGGCCGGCATGGTTGTAATAGCAAAAGAAAAAAGCTGGTTTCTAACCGATTTTCGGTACGCCGAGGCGGCCCGAAATGCATTATCCGGCACTTCCCTGCTGATTTTGCAGCGCGGGCAAAAATACAGTACGCTGATTTCCGATATTTTGCAGGCGGAAAATATAAAATCCCTCGGATTTGAAGACCAGGAAATGACCGTGGCGGAGCATGCAGCCTTGTCTTCCGAGCTTAGTAGTCTTTTGCCCGGCGGGCTGCTTCCCATCGGCTCAAGGCTTTCCCATCTCCGGGCATCCAAACTTCCCTTTGAGCTTAAATATATGCGCAAGGCGCAAAAAATTGCCGAGAAGGCGTTTGAGCAGCTTTTGTCCGTTATTGCCGCCGGCATGACGGAGAAGCAATTGGAAACGGAGTTAATGTACCGCCTGCTATTAAACGGTGCAGAAGGCCTTTCTTTCGATCCGATTGTCGTTTCCGGCCCTAACTCGGCTCTGCCCCACGGTCGTGCGGGAGATCGAGTTTTACAGGCAGGCGATTTTGTCACCATGGACTTTGGTGTTACCTATCGCGGCTATTGCTCTGACATGACAAGGACAGTTGCCATTGGGTATGCCACGGATGAAATGCGGAAAGTGTATAATACTGTGCTTAAGGCGCAAGAGATCGGCCTTGAGAAAGCAAAAGCCGGCATTCTTTGGAGTGATGTGGACATGGCCGCCCGGAATTATATCGCCGCCGAAGGGTATGGCGAGTATTTTGGTCACGGACTGGGCCATGGTTTGGGGCTTCTTGTCCATGAAAGCCTCGATTTTGACCCGGATAGGCCGGGAATTACACCTGTAAACGGTGTTGTATCGGTGGAACCTGGCATCTATTTGCCGGGGAAATTTGGTGTGCGCATTGAAGATTGTGTGATTTTGCAGGCAGACGGAAACGAAAATCTTACTTCATCGCCCAAAGAACTGATTATCATTGGTAAGTAGTACGGTTTTGGATATTTTATAGGGGGAACCAATAATGGAAGAGTTGCATAATTTACCGGTCGGCAATTTGGCCCTAGTCGGTATGCGCGGCTGTGAGGAGCTAGTGTCCAGTATAGACTCGTATCTCGTTAACTGGCGCAAGGCGGTTGTGGAGAAAGGTCTGATTTCCAATGCGATTTTAGACAATTTCAACAAAGACAGTTATCTGATTGATGTTCGCTGCCCACGCTTTGGCACAGGAGAAGCCAAGGGTATGATCAATGAGTCTGTCCGGGGCGACGATTTATTTATCATTTGCGACTGTTTCAATCACGGTGTCACATACAAAATGTACGGGAAAGACGTTCCCATGAGCCCGGACGATCATTTCCAGGATCTAAAGCGTATCATCTCCGCAACGGCGGGAAAAACTCGCCGTATAACGGTTATCATGCCTATGCTCTATGAATCACGGCAGCATCGCCGTTCGGCACGGGAATCTCTGGACTGTGCTTTGGCTCTGCAAGAGCTTGTCAACATGGGCGTTCACAACATTCTCACCTTTGACGCCCACGATCCCCGCGTGCAAAACGCCATTCCGCATGCCAGCTTTGAAACCGTTCCGTCTACCTATCAGATGATAAAGGCGCTCGTCAACAATATTGATGATTTGGAGATTGACCGCGACAATCTGATGATTATTTCGCCGGATGAAGGCGGCATGGGACGTTGCATCTACTATTCTTCGGTGATGGGCATCGATCTTGGCATGTTCTACAAGCGGCGCGATTATTCGACCATTGTCAACGGGCGCAACCCGATTATCGCCCATGAGTTTTTGGGCTCGGATGTAGATGGCAAGGATGTTATCATTGTCGATGATATGATTGCTTCGGGTGAGTCTACCCTTGATATTGCCCGGCAGCTTAAGGCGCGGAATGCCCGCCGCATTTTCGCCTGCTCTACCTTTGGCCTATTTGTAGACGGTTTGGACGCATTTGATGATGCGTATGAACAAGGCCTGATCGCAAAAGTATTCACTACAAACGCAATCTACCGCACTCCCGAGCTGAAGCAGCGCGAGTGGTACTGCGAGGTTGATATATCTAAATATATTGCTTTAATTGTCAACACCCTGAACCATGACCGTTCCATCAGCAAGCTGTTGGATGCGTCCGAACGCGTAAAGAACTTTTTAACCCAAAAAGGCTATAAAATTCCACGTTAAGTATTGATTAATCGCTGTTATTGGTATATACTATAATTTAGATGTTTTCAGGCTTGCCGCGGTGGCGAGCCTCCCTTTGAGATAATGGAGGTATGTTTATGATTTCGGCCGGCGATTTCCGTAACGGCATCACTTTTGAACTTGAAGGACAGGTAATGCAGGTTATCGAGTTTCAGCATGTAAAGCCTGGTAAGGGCGCAGCCTTCGTTCGCACCAAGATCCGTAACGTGATTACAGGTGCTGTGGTTGAACGGACGTTTAGCCCTACTGATAAATTCCCTCAGGCCCATGTGGACCGGAAGGAAATGGAATATCTCTATAATGATGGAGAGCTTTACTATTTTATGGATCCGGAAACTTACGAGCAGCAGCCAATTGATGCAAATGTTCTGGGTGAAGATTTCCGTTTTGTTAAGGAAAACATGGTCTGCAAAATCCTCTCCTTTAAGGGCAATGTGTTTGGCGTGGAAGTTCCCATGTTCGTTGAGCTTGAAATAACCGAAACCGAGCCTGGCTTCCGCGGCGATACGGCCACCAACGTCACCAAACCGGCAACTCTGGAAACAGGCGCCGAAGTGCGTGTTCCCTTGTTCATCGACAGGGGCGACATTATCCGAATCGATACCCGAACCGGGGAATACCTCGAACGCGCTAAAAAATAAGCTCTCTCCCCTATTTACTTTAAGGAGGATATACCAATGACGTTGACGGAAAAAACAGCCTATTTAAGAGGGCTGGCCGACGGTCTGAATCTAAGCAAAGAAACAGCGGAAGGCAAAGTTTTGCATGCCGTGATCGACTGTTTGGAAAGTACCGCTTTGTCCTTGGCCGATGTGGAAGATACCGTAGCTTTGTTGGGCCGCGAATTGGACGACCTTTACGATGACTTGTACGATGATAACGACGAATACGACGATGAAGAAGATTCGTATGACGATGAGGATTTCGAGGATGAAGATCTGTTTGAAGTAACCTGCGGCAAATGCAACGAGAAGCTCTACTTTGGCTTTCCCGAGCTGGAAAAGGGGTCTATCGTCTGCCCTGCCTGCGGTGAAAACCTTGAGTTTGACATCCCGTCCTGTGAATGCAACTGTGAAGACGATGCAGACGACTGTGAATGCGTTCATCAGGGCGATGAGGAATAAAGAAGCCAAAAGAGAGTTGAGCTTAGGGAGTTACGAAAATAAGTAAAACTTTCCCGGCTCTATTCAAGCGGAGATCGAAAATAAGATCACCTTAAAGCACTCAAGTGCATTGAGGTGATCTTTTTATTTAGTGATGGGTAAGTCGTAGAGTAAGCAATGCAACATTTACGGGGTTGCAATGCTTAGGCATGAAGCTGAATCATATAAAAAACTGATTAAATCCCGCAAGATACAATCTTTGCAATAGTT
>DUUG01000294.1 GCA_012841675.1 Clostridiales bacterium | reverse complement strand
TCGTCCATGGGTATATTTCCGATTTGATTCACTATGTACCCGTGAAATTTGCCGCCGGAGCAGACGAGAGCGTCCTTCTCCCACGCAAAGGCAAGCGGTAAACGACCGCTGTTTTCATAATGCACGCCCACAGCGGAATGAGCGTCACCCAAATGGCAAAAAATGCGGGCGGCACTTTGCCAAAGCGACAAAACCGACACTTCCGGCAATGCGGCGATATTTTCCCGCTCCTGCGCATATGCCGTTTGCACCTTGTGGGGCAGCCCGTTTATACAGGCAGGATGGCGCTCTTTTAACCGATGTACAAGATAGTCTAAATCCTTAGCCGCTTCCTCTCCTGAAAGAACGGTTTCCAGCTCTTCAGACGGGCGGAAAGCGGTCACCGTTCCCCGGTAAGGATCAAACCAGATTTGCCATGCGCCCCACAGGGCAACGCCGCACAGGAAGAATACGCACAGGAAAATGAGGAAGCGCTTGCGCCATTTTTTCATGCGCCGTCACCGTCTTTCGGTTTGTTTTTGCCGCCATGCAAGTTAGAAAACACAAGCCCGATTAACAGTCCGGCTGCCGCGCCGGACACCGCGCCGAAGGCCATATGAAAATCGCATAACACGGAAATCACCGTTCCCGCCCCGGCGCCGAATACCAGCCCCAACGCGGGCAAAATCCCTCTCATGGAATTGTTCTTTTTAGACATTTGTATTCTCCTTCCTTATATGAATAAATAAATGGCACCGCCTACAACCCCGGAACCCAGTATAACAAAAATGGGGCTAGTTTTCCATTTTCGCAAAATAAAAAAGGCAACAGCAAAAAGCACAAGGGAAGGATAGTTTATAGAGGCAGGGTCAAGGGTAAATCCGCCTTCTCCCCATATCGCCAGTGTAAAAATAGACAGTCCGGCGGTGGCGATTAAGGCAACGACACCGGGCCGTAGACCGGCAAGCACCCCTTGTACAACCGTCAGCTCTTTGTATTTGAAATACACCCATGCTAATATGGACACAATTACGCAAGCCGGAAGAACACACCCAATCGTGGCAACGATAGCGCCCGGAAGCCCCGCAATCCGAATGCCCACAAAGGTTGCGGCATTAATGGCAATAGGCCCCGGTGTCATTTCCGCAATCGTAATGAGATCGGTAAACTCCGTAAGGGTTAGCCATGGATGCAGGTCGACCACTTGATGTTGGATGAGGGGCAAGGCCGCCATTCCGCCGCCTATGCTGAACATTCCGATTTGAAAAAAGCTCCAGAAAAGCTCTAGAAGTATCACTTTATATCGCCGCCTTTAGAAGTTTTTGATTGCAGGAACACTTTGACCGCGCCAATACATCCGCATGCCAAAATAATATACACCACATTGATTTTAAGGAAAAAGGTTGCCGCAAAAGCGCCTATCATGGTAAGCATGGATACTATATTTTTTTGTTTCACGATATTACCGCCCAGGCTTACAGCCACGTCGGCAATCACAGCGGCCACACCTGCCTGCATTCCCTTTAAAACGGCATTTACGACTACGTTATCTCGAAAGGCAGCATAAAAAAAGGAAAGGATAGAAATAGTAATGAGCGGCGGCAATATGGTGCCTAGAATGGTAACCATGGCGCCCCCTATGCCCGCCACACGATAGCCCAGCAGAAGGGAAGCATTCACGGCCATGGCCCCCGGAGAGGACTGGGCAATGGCAATGATATTTAGCATCTCTTCTTCATCAATCCAGTGGAGATTATCTACAAACTTCTTTTTCATAAGCGGAATGATTACGAAGCCGCCGCCAAAAGTAAATGCGCTTAAATAGAAAGTGGTAGAAAACAGCTTTCTGTATATGTATGATTTTGATTTCAACTCGCTGGACCTCCCGTTTTTATTAGCGTTGCAACTTTTAAATTATTATATAGTGTATCACTTTCTCTGCCAACATTATAACCTTATTATTCTAAACAAACAATTCTAGCATAATGCAGTAGAAGTGGATACAGTTATATATTGGTTCACAGGATATGACAAGGAAGGCTTACAAGCCCAGCTAGAGAAAGAGGTTGACATTGAAACGTTCTTTGCGGAAGCGCCGCAAATGCACCCCAACGCAAGCAAAATCAAGGGAGTTGTCTGCGGCGTGCGCGTTGAGGAGATTGCAGACCCGCTGATGCAGAAAATTCGCTGGCTGGACAAGCTGGTAGACGAATTGGCCAAAGGGAAAGCAATGGAGAAGGTTTTGCGAAGCTAGTCCCCGTACAAAAAAGTAAAGCAAGACCCCATGAAAGGCGAAGGGGATGTATTTTCCCCTCCATCATCGCCGGTTAAAAAATCTTGCAAAAAATGCGAAAATTTGTTTCTATGTCCGACAAGCCCAGACATTGTTAGTAAAGAAAGAGATGGTGAAAGCCATGCCGTTTGACTTTAAAAAAGCCGAAAAAGAGCTTTACCAGCCCAAAACGACGCCGTCTATTATAGACGTGCCGCAAATGCTGTTTATCGCCGTCGATGGCAAAGGGGACCCGAACAAAAGCCCGGAATACACAGAAGCGGTGGAGCTGCTGTATGGGCTTTCCTACGCCATCAAAATGGACAACAAATCGATTTTAGAATATGTGGTTCCGCCGTTGGAAGGCTTTTGGAGCGTCGATGACGATTTCCAAGGAGGCGGCGCCGCCATCCATGACAAAAGCAAGTTTGTATGGACCATGGTCATACGACAGCCGGACTTCGTAACGGCAGAAGTTTTAGAAGAGGCAAAGGACAAGCTGGCAAAGAAAAAACCGCACCTTGATACCTCCAAGGCGCAGCTTGTTTTTTTCACCGAGGGTTTGTGCGTTCAGGCAATGCACATAGGCTCCTATGACGACGAGCCTATCACAGTAGCAGCCATGGATGCCTTCGCTCTCGAAAACGGCTATGTGATGGATATAAACGACATCCGCCGGCACCATGAAATCTACCTTTCTGACCCGCGCAGGGTGGAAGCGTCAAAGCTGAAAACCATACTTCGCCATCCGATACGAAAAGAGTAAGGATTTTGCAACCGCGCACCGGCGAAAGCAGGCATGAGAAGTAATATGCGCATCTATACTTTTTGCAGAAATATAAAGTATGGAAGTATCGCTATCACCACCCACGCTGTTACCCCATACTTAAAAATATATCCAGCCTCATTATATCATGAGTAAATGGGGTTTTCTACCTATCTATAGTTCACCATGTATCAGAAAAACAGCCGAGTTACGTCGGCTGTTGCGGTAAATCTCATTTCAGCTTCTGGGAATGGGCAAAAAAGCCTTCCCAGGGGTCCGGGTTTTGGATTCGCTCTAGCGCATCTACTAAAGAAATCCCATCGGGCGCAACCTCGTCAAGCTCCTCCCAGGCAATGGGCATAGACACCTTGGCACCGGTTCTGGCACGCAGAGAGTAGGGAGCAACGCTGGTAGCACCCCTGCCGTTGCGGATCCAATCGATAAAAATTTTGCCCGCCCGCTTCACTTTGCGCACGTTGGTAATATAGCGGTCGGGCCATTGGTTTTCCATAACCTCCGCCACGCGCTTTGCAAAATTGTGAAACGCCTCCCAGGAAACAGACGGCACAAACGGCACCACCACATGGTACCCCTTTCCGCCGCTGGTTTTCAGATAAGAATGAAGCGAAAGAGACTCTAAAATGCTTTTCAGATCCCTTACCCCTTGGCGCACAGTGGCAAGCTCCATTCCCTCGTCCGGATCCAGATCAAAAACCATCATATCGGGCTTTTCCAACTCGTCTACCCGGCTTCCCCATGTGTGAAATTCCAGAGTTCCCATCTGCGCTTCGGAGACAAGCCCGGGCGTATCCTCCAGATAAAAATATTCCTCCGTTTTCCCTTCGCTGTTAGTTACGGGCAGGGTTATAACCCCCTTGCTGCTTGGGCCGGGATGCTTTTTATAAAAACACGCCTCAGAAACGCCCTTTGGGCAGCGGACAATGCTTAAAACCCGGCCGCGCACATAGGGAAGCATGCGTTCGGCCACAGTGGCATAGTAGCGAACCACATTTTCCTTGGTAATGGGCGGGTTTTCGAAAATCACCTTGTCGGGGCTTGAAATCTTGACGCCCTCGATGACAAGCTTGCTGTCGTTTATTGCCATGGGTTCCTCCGGTTTGTCGGGTTGTTCGTCTGAAACGGGCGGCTCTCTTTGGATGGTTTTGGGCGGAACTTCTTTTAAGCCTTGGAAGCTTGCGTGACGTAAGAGATGCTCCTCTGTCCATTCGGCAAATTGTACTTCCGCGACTAGCTTTGGTTCCACCCAGGTAATGGTTTCGTTGCTTCTGGCTTTGGGGGCGACCTTATAGGGGGCGTCGGGCCGTTTAAGAGGTTCGCATTTGGCTTCAAGGGCCTGCCGTTCTGCCTCGGTAAAGCCGGTGCCCACCCGGCCGACATAGACAAATGCCTCGTTTTCATATACACCCAAAAGCTGCGCGCTAATGCCGCTTGCTTTTTTTTCTGTCCTTGTGTAGCCGCCGATGACAAATGCCTGCTTGCGAAGGCATTTTATTTTGATCCAATCGCCGTTCCGAAGGCCTCGGTAGGGGGAATGTGCCTTTTTACCGATAATCCCCTCCATGCCCAGCTGGCAGGCCGCGGCAAAGCTTTCAGCACCGTTTCCCTTTGTATG
>DUUG01000293.1 GCA_012841675.1 Clostridiales bacterium | reverse complement strand
TTTTTCGAAAGCCGCCTTGGCAAAACCGGCCGAAATTGTAGCCAAATTGTGAATACACAGAGTTATGCACGTTTTCCACAGAGTTTTCCACATGCCCCAAACCCTATTTCCCCTAAGGGGTTCGACAGTTTTCAACATTTTCAGACGAAGGGCCAAAGTGTATTTCGCATTTTAAGCACTGGCGAAAAAATCTCTGTCAAGCCCCTATATGCCTGCCATTTTCCATAAACCTTCCGTGTGATATTTAGGCATTTTTACGAGTTGACAAGGGAATATGAAAGGTCATTATACTTTCCGTAATCAAACCGTCTATGACAAGGGAGCTACTGCTTGGGCATTTTGAGAAAGGTCTGCTACCACTCCGTTTTGGAAAGCATAGAACCCGGCACAGCCGATCATGGCCGCATTGTCGCCGCAGAGCCACAGAGGCGGGAGATAGAGAGACATGCCTTCCTCTTCGGCCCGCTTGGCAAACGCTGCCCGAAGGTGCGAGTTGGCGGCAACCCCTCCGGCCACAGCTAAGGCTTTCCGGCCCCGGCTTTTGGCGGCTTCCAACGCCCGGGGTACGAGCATATCGATGATGGCTTCATGTAGACTGCGTGACAAAAGGGGAAGGTCGACCGTTTTTCCCTTTTGGTTTTGGTTGTGCAAAAAGTTAATCACCGCCGTTTTTAAGCCGGAGAAAGAAACGTCTAAAGGCGCATCGTCAAACTTCGGCCTAGGAAAAGAAAGGGAAGGCGCATGCGGATCTGCTTGGCAGGCAAGCTTGTCCAGCTCTTTTCCGCCCGGATAGGGAAGCCCCAGCGACCGGGCAATTTTATCAAAGGCCTCGCCGGCGGCATCGTCCCGGCTTTGCCCTAACACTTCCGCTTTGTCGTAAGAAGGCACGTCGGCAAAAATCGTATGCCCGCCGGAGACAATCAAACAGCAAAAAGGCGGGGCTAGTTCGGGAAAAGCAATGTAATTAGCCGCAATATGCCCCATATGGTGATGCACCGGAATCAGCGGTATGCCCAAACCAAAGGCATACGCCTTGGCAAAGGACAGTCCCGCCAGCAAAGCACCGATTAGCCCCGGCGCCACGGTTACGGCCACCGCATCCAGCTCGGACTTGTCGATCCCGGCTTTCCGCAAAGCCTCCACCGTGAGTCCTGCGATGGCTTCCACATGCCTTCGAGAGGCAATCTCCGGCACAACGCCGCCGAACACGGCGTGTACCTCCACCTGTGACAAGACTACGTTGGAAAGCACCTGCCGCCCGTCTTTTACGACGGCCACGGCCGTTTCATCGCAGGAGGTTTCAATGGCAAGAATCAGCATGGTTTTCTCCTTTATCGAAAAGAGCGCATTAAAAGCGCATCCTCCTCGGGATTTTGATAGTAATGCGGGCGCAGGCCGCAAGAAACAAAGCCCGCCTTCTCATAAAGGGAAATGGCCGCCTTGTTATGCGCGCGAACTTCTAAAAATACGGCGGAAAGATCCTTTTCCGACATAAGCGCCGAAAGCACGGCTTCTCCCAGCCCCTTTCGCCGGAAAGAAGGCAAAACGGCAAGCCGTAAAATTTCCCCCTCGCCGGCAATAGCCTGTAACAGTCCGTAAGCGGCCCATACGCCGTGGATACATACGCCTGCCGAGCGGCATAGGGGGTTGGAAAGATAGTTTGCTAAGCTTTCCTTGCTCCAAGGGTCGGAAAAAGAAGCCGCTTCCAAGACCCAAAGCCCGTTAAGGGCTTCTTCCGAAGGCGGAATGGGCTTTATAACTTTCAAAACTGTTCCCCCCGGAGAATTGTATCTAAAAGCTTTTCCACCTCGTTATACAGATGCCGGGCCGTTTTTTCATACACAGAAAGGCTCTGTCCAAAAGGGTCCGGCACCGGCGGGGAAAACACAAAAACCTTTTCCTCCGGCGCAAGCTCTGCCGAAACCAGAAACGCCTTATGCGAAGGCGACATGCAGAAAATCGCATCCGCCTGCTGGCAGATTTCGGGACTTGCCTGTCTCGCCCGGTGATGGGAGATATCCGCACCCAAATTGGCCGCGGCCAAAACGGCGTTTTCCGTTGCCTTCTGTCCAGGCCAAGCGCCAACCCCGCAGGAGGAAGCTTTGGCAGAAACGGCTCTCTCCTGCGCCCGTTTGTTAAATAGGCCTTCTGCCATGGGACTTCGGCAGGTGTTGCCCGTACATACAAACAGAATATTCATCCTTTCGCCTCCGCCCAAGTTTTTCCTACGCCGCTTTCCGCCACCAGCCGAACGGAAAGCTGCATGGCCGCCTCCATCTCCTCGGTAAGCAGCTTCTTGACCCTTTCGGCTTCCTGCTCAGGAGCTTCCACAATCAGCTCGTCATGCACCTGCAAAATAAGCCGCGCCGAAAGGTTTTCCGCTTCCAGCCGCTGTGCCACACGCACCATGGCCATTTTGATAATGTCGGCGGCCGTCCCTTGAATGGGCGTGTTGAGGGCCGTTCGCTCGGCAGCAGAGCGCAAGTTAAAGTTCCGGCTTTGAATATCCGGCAGGTATCTCCGGCGGTTCCAAAGGGTGGTGACATAGCCATGCTCTTTTGCATACTGCACAATGTCGGCCATATAGGCCTTGACGCCCTCGTACTTGTCCAAATAACGGTCTATGATCCACCGTGCTTCCTTGCGGGAAGCGCCAATGTCCTCGGCCAGCGAGAAATCGGAAATACCGTAGACAATGCCGAAATTGACGGCTTTGGCTCTGCTTCTCTGTTCGTATGTTACCTCACTTTGGGGCACATCGAACACAAGGGCCGCTGTGGTGCTGTGAATGTCCTCGTTATTGAGAAACGCTTCTTTCATCCGCCTATCGTCTGCAATATGGGCAAGCACCCTGAGCTCAATCTGGGAATAGTCGGCATCAATGAGCACCTTCCCTTCGCCGGCACAAAACATTTCCCGAAGGCGGCTTCCCAGCTCGCTTCGAACGGGGATATTCTGCAAATTCGGCTCGGAAGAGCTAATGCGTCCGGTAACAGTGCCTGTCTGATTTAGGCTGGAATGGATACGCCCGTCTTTTGCAATTTGCTTTAGAAGCCCGTCCACATAGGTGGATTTGAGCTTGGTAAGCGAGCGGAATTCTAAAATCTTCGGTATAATCGCATGGTAGGGGGCCAAACGGTTTAACACGTCCACGTTGGTAGAATACCCCGTTTTCGTCTTTTTCCCAACGGGCAGCCCCAGCTCTTCAAACAAAACCGTCCCCAGCTGCTTGGGCGACTGAATGTTAAATTCGTGACCGGCTAATGCAAAAATTTCGGCTTCGGTTTTGGCAATGCCCTCGGCCAGCTCGTCTCCAAAGGCGGCAAGCGCCTGCTTGTCAATGCCGAAGCCCAAAACCTCCATGTCTGCCATGACCCGCGCCAACGGAAGCTCAATTTCCTCAAACAATGCCACCATGTCCTGCTCTTCCAAGAGCGCTCGCAGAGGCGCTTCCAACAAAACCAAAGAGGCGCATTCCCAAATTAGAGCTTTTTCTGCCTTTTTCGGCAGGGTCACATCGGCAGAAGTGGCAATATCCGAAAGCTCTTGCCCAAGGTTTAAAAGATACCCGGCCAGCATAATGTCAAACACAATGCCAAAAGCGTCTTTTCCCTTTCGTTTTCTTACGTGATACAAACCTTTTACATCAAACACAATCTTTTTTAGGCATTCGGAGAAAATCACTTCATCAAGCTTGGCCCATTCCTCTTGAGAAAAGTCCGCTTCCGAAAAAGAATACACCTTCTCCCCGTGAGAAAGCATCCATTGGGCCTTTTGGTCAGAATTATCTCCCCATGTTCCGGCCAGCGCTACGGGCTTACCCATTTCCGAAAGGGCCGTAAGAAGGGATAAAGCCTTCTCATACTCCATCACCGGCTCTGCTTCCGGCAGGGGCAGGGTCGGTGTCGCAGCGATTGCATTCGTCGACGGTTCCGAAAGGCCGAGTCTTGCAATCAAGCTCTTCATTTCCAGCCGGGACAAAATGGCATACAGCTTGTCATTGTCCGGCGGCGAAATTTTCATCTGGGAAATAGGGCAACCGAACTCCAAATCCCGGTTGATTTTCGCCAAGCGGTAGCTAAGCTCGGCTTTTTCCTTCCCGTTAATGAGTTTCTGGCGCACGCCTGCCTTCATGTCCGGCGCATCCAGGTTGGCATAGATGTTTTCCAAAGACCCGTACTGCTGAATCAGGGCAAAGGCCGTTTTGCCGCCAATGCCGGGAACGCCGGGGATGTTGTCCGACGGATCGCCCATTAACGCCTTGACATCTACAAACTGGTGAGGTTCGATGCCGAAATCCAATTGGATTTTCCACTCGTCATAGAGGGTCGTTTCCGTTTTGCCGCCTCTGGTGGAAATGTAGCGAAGGAGTGTGCCGTTTCCGACAAGCTGCATGCTGTCCCGGTCGCCGGTGACCAGCACCGCCGTAACCCCTTCTTGTTCGCAAGCACGGGAAATACTTCCCAGCAGATCGTCGGCCTCGAACCCTTCTTGTTCGCAGCGGGCAATGCCCATGGCGTCGAGAATCTCTTTCAGTAGAGGAATCTGCATGAGAAGCTCGTTTGGCGTTTCCTTCCGGCCGGCCTTGTACTCTTCATAAAACTCGTGGCGGAAGGTTTTGCCTTTTAAATCAAAGCAGACGCAAAGCCCGTCGGGCTTTTCTTCGTCTAAGATTTTTAAAAGGATGTTGAAAAAGCCGACTAGGGCGTTGGTATAGATACCGTCTTTGGTGGAAAGAAGCCGTATGCCGTAAAACGCGCGGCTTACAATACTGTTTCCGTCAATAATCATGATTTTTTTCATGTCTGTCCTCCCATAAGGGTCTGACATTGCATTTAATACCGTTATTATAGCACATTTTGCGGCATGTTAAAAGGAGAGAGCGTTTGCCTTCGCCCTCTCCTTTTTTTATTTTCCCAGTCTTTCTTTTAAAAATACTACGGCTTTTTCGTATCCGGCAAAGCCAAAGCCGGCAAAAGTCGCCTGGCAGGCCATGCCGGCATAGGACACCTTCCGAAAATCCTCTCTTTTCGAAATGTCCGAAAGGTGCACCTCTACCGCAGGAAGGGAAACGGCCTTGAGCGCATCCAATATGGCAATGCTCGTATGGGTATACGCCGCCGGGTTGATGACAATCCCGTCGTAGATTCCCCATGCCTGTTGTATGGCATCTACCAAAGCGCCTTCGTGGTTAGACTGGAGGATGGTGGCTTCCACCCCATGCTCGGCACAGACGTTTCGGATAAACGCCTCCAAGTCGGCATACGTCTGGTGCCCGTAGATTTCCGGTTCCCGCCGGCCGAGCATATTGAGATTCGGCCCGTTAAGAAATAAAAGCTTCATGCAGTTTCCTCCTGATCTTCTGTACCGCTTCCTCCGCTGTGCCGGCGTTGCCGATTACATAGTCGCAGGCGATCAAATAGTAAGGAAGGCGCGCG
>DUUG01000292.1 GCA_012841675.1 Clostridiales bacterium | reverse complement strand
TCGGAGGCGGATATCAAAGGTGCAAATGATCTAAGTGGCGAGTACCCGCCCGAAGGCAGGCTTCTGCTCGTGCCGCGGCGGTCGTAAGGAAAAGGGGGAGACGGCGATGCATACAGCGGACATATATGCAGATATTGCCAAGCGAACGGGCGGGCATATCTATCTAGGTGTCATCGGCCCGGTAAGAACGGGAAAATCCACGTTTATCAAGCGTTTTATGGAAACGCTTGTCATACCCAACATTAAAGACGAATATCAAAGAGAGCGCGCCATAGATGAGCTGCCCCAAAGCGGCAGCGGACGGACGGTTATGACAGCCGAGCCTAAATTTGTGCCGGAAACGGCGGCTGCCATTCAGGTGGGGAAGACGTCCCTTTCCGTTCGGATGGTAGACTGTGTGGGCTACATGGTGCCCAGCGCCTTGGGACAGTTTGAGGACGATCTGCCCCGCATGGTCAGCACCCCATGGCAGGATGACCCCATTCCCATGACCGAGGCGGCGGAAATCGGAACCCGCAAGGTCATCAAAGAGCATTCTACCATCGGCGTGCTCGTCACAAGCGACGGCTCGATTACCGACATACCCAGACATGAGTATGAAGAAGCCGAAGCAAGGGTGGTCGCCGAGCTGAAGGAAACCGGCAAGCCCTTTGTGATTTTACTAAACACAACCGATCCCAAAAGTGAGGAAAGCGCTGCTTTGGCGGAAGCCATTGCGGAGAAGTACAACGTGACGACTCTGCCCGTGGACGCTATGCACATGGACGGCGATGAAATTGCAAAAGTGATGGAGGGGCTTCTCTATGAGTTCCCCGTCCGGCAGGCAGACGTTTACATGCCTTCCTGGTGCGACGGCCTTCCCAACGACCACTGGCTTAAAGAGAGCGTATTTCGGAAACTGGCCGAAGCGGCAGCCGGCATGAAGCGTGTGCGCGATGTGGGCGTTGTCACCGAGGTCATGGCGCAGCACGAAAATGTTTCCTCCTGCGCCACCGATGCCGTATCCTTGGCCGACGGAACCGTGGAGCTGCACCTTGACATTCCGAGAGAAACCTTCTACAAAATCATCCACGAGGAAACGGGATTTGAAGTTTCCGGCGACGGAGCCCTTCTGCCGCTTCTGCGTTCGCTGTCACAGACGGATGCGGCCTATAAAAAGGTGAGAGCGGCCTTGCAGGAAGTGGAACAAAAGGGCTACGGCATTGTTGTGCCGGATATTACCGAGCTTCGGCTTGAAAAACCCGAGCTTATGCGGCACGGCGGGCAGTTTGGCGTCAAATTGCAGGCCAGCGCGCCGTCTATTCACATGATGAAGGCCACCATCGAAACGACAGTTTCGCCCATTGTGGGAAGCGAGAAACAGTCGGAAGATCTGGTCAACTACCTGCTTAAAGAATTTGAGGGCGATGAGCTTCGCATCTGGGAAAGCAACATCTTTGGCAAATCTCTTCATGAGCTGGTCAACGAAGGCTTGGCAGCCAAGCTGAACCATATGCCTGAAGCGGCCCGGGGCAAAATGCGCGAGACGTTAGAACGGATCATCAATGAGGGAAGCAACGGACTCATCTGTATTATTCTCTAAAGGATCCTCCAAACCTTTTCGGCCCGACGTAGCATTTTGCGCCGGGCCGATTCTGCTTTATTCTCTTGCAGGGGGTAAGAAAAAGAAGTATAATAGGCATAATAAGAAAAAAACAGCCTTTTTTTATAAAACCAGAAAGGAAAGATACGAATGGGACTTATTAAGGCAGGTGTAGGCGCTGCCGGCGGCGTTATGGCCGATCAGTGGCGCGAATATTTTTACTGCGAGTCGCTTCCTGCGGATGTTCTGGTGGCCAAAGGCCAGAAAAGGACAAGCAGACGAAGTTCCAACCGTAAAGGCGAAGAGAATATCATTTCCAACGGCTCCATCGTTGCCGTGGCCGACGGGCAGTTTATGATGATCGTCGAGCAAGGCAAAATCGTGGAATTTACCGATGAGCCGGGGGAATTTCTATATGACACCTCTACCGAGCCGTCGCTGTTTTACGGCGGATTTGGAAAAGGGTTGTTAGATTCCTTCAAAACCTTCGGCAAGCGTTTTACCTTTGGCGGCGATACGGCCAAGGATCAGCGAGTGTATTATTTCAATAAAAAAGAAATCATGGGCAACCGCTACGGCACGCCCAATCCGATTCCCTTCCGCGTAGTAGACAAAAACATCGGGCTGGACATTGACGTGGCTATCCGGTGCCATGGCGAGTATTCCTACCGTTTGGTGGACCCGATTTTGTTCTATGTGAACGTTTGCGGCAACGTTGCATCGATTTTCAACCGGTCGCAGATTGACAGTCAGCTAAAAACCGAGCTGATGACCGCTTTACAGCCGGCATTTGCCAAAATTTCCGCTATGGGCATCCGCTATTCTGCCCTGCCCGGCCATACAGAGGAAATTGCCAAGGCCTTAAACGACGTTTTAACGGAAAAATGGGCCAAAACTAGGGGAATTGCCTTGGCGGCGGTGGGTGTCAGCTCTGTAACGGCAAGCGAAGAAGACGAAAACATGATTAAGCAGCTTCAAAAATCGGCTGTCATGCGGGATCCGAATATGGCTGCCGCAACGCTGGTCGGCGCGCAGAGCGATGCCATGCGCGCGGCGGCGGAAAACAAAGGCGGCGCCATGATGGGCTTTATGGGCCTGGGCATGGCCACTCAGGCCGGCGGCGCCAATGCGGCGAATTTGTTTGCCATGGGGCAGCAGAACCGCAAGGCAGAGCCGGAAGCGAGTGAAAACATGTGGAAATGCGCCTGCGGTGCAGAGAATAAGAGCAATTTCTGTTCCGAATGTGGCACGAAAAAACCGGAGGACGGCTGGTTTTGCACTTCCTGCGGCGCCAAAAATAAAAGCCGCTTCTGCTCGGAATGCGGAACGAAAAAACCTGCCGACGGCAAGATTTACGCCTGCGACAAATGCGGATGGACGCCGGAGGATCCGGCCAAACCTCCCAGATTCTGCCCCGAATGCGGCGATCCCTTTACGGAAGAAGACGCAAAATAAGGGGGTTTCTCTATGGCGGATCAATATATATCTCCGGATGAGGAAGCCCTCGGCCGGGCGCATACGAAGGAGGAAACAGACGCCCCTTGCCCCATGTGCGGCGGCCATATGGCCTTTGACCCCGAAAAAGGGAGCCTGCTTTGCCTCTATTGCGATCACACCATCGCTTTAGAGGGGGAAGATGGCCCCTTGGAGGAGCAGGATCTGCGCCAAGCGGAGTTTCGGGAGGATTTTTCATGGGGGGAATCGCAAAAGCAGGTTATTTGCAACTCCTGCGGGGCGCAAACCATCTATGATGCGCTGGAAATTTCCGGCACCTGCCCCTATTGCGGCTCTCATCAGGTTATGGAGGAGGCGGTGGACACGTCGCTTCCGCCTAACGGCATTTGCCCCTTTGCCATCTCCCGAGAGCGGGCTGATGAGCAGTTTAAAAAGTGGATTAAAAAGCGCATATTTGCCCCTTCTGCGGCGAAAAAAAGCGCCAAAGCAGACTCGTTTACGGGGATTTACACGCCTTTTTGGACGTTTGACGCCGATACCATATCGGTCTACTCGGCTCAATACGGCATTCGGCGCACGGTAACCAACTCAAAAGGGCAAACGCGCTCGGTCTACTATTGGTATAGAACAAAGGGCACCTTTGCCAAGTTTATAGACGATGAGCTAGTGCTGGCAAGCAGCCGCCATGACCGGCGGGTCGTTGCCGCTTTAGAGCCGTTTGATCTCTCCGAAGGAAAGTCCTACCGCCCGGAATATCTGGCAGGATTTATTTCTGAACGGTATTCCATTGGCCTTGAGGAAGGGTGGAAGTGCGGCAAAGCCCAGATGGATGAGGTTTTAAAAAACGAAATCACTAGGGAAATTAAAGATAGGCACCGGGCGGATGCCGTCCGTTCCCTGAAAATTAGAACCGAATACAGCAATATTACGTATAAATACCTTCTTCTGCCGATTTGGATGTCCTCCTTTTTTTATAGGCAGAAAACATACCGCTTTATGGTCAACGGCCAAACGGGAAAGGTAAAAGGAAAGACGCCTGTTTCTCCCTGGCGCGTGGCCGTGGCCGTTTTGCTTGGTCTGCTTTTGCTGTTGGGCTTCTATTTGCTGGCCGGGGAGGGTTCGTCGGATGTTTCCTTCCATATGGCTGAAATTTCCCAAATTTGCTTGGATGCCTGTGTAAGCAGATTGCCTTTGCCTGATAAGGGCAATACTATATCGTCCGTGGTGCTGTGGTTCGGCCCCATCCGGGCCGGACCTATCCCCATTTTAGAAGCCAGCGGGCAAATATAATTCAAAGGAGAAACGTATGCGCTTTAAAAAGACCGCACTAATGGTTTTGCTCGTTTTGCTTGCATTGCTTTCTGCCTGTAAACAGCATAACCCGGCTGTGTTAACGGTGGATGGGAAAAAAGTATCCATGCCGTATGTGATGAAAATCAACGGGGAGAAAATTACGCTGGAAGAATATCGGCATTATTTTCGGTTTGAAGCCCTGTTTGACGACAATGCCGAGTATACGGCGGAGGAAAATGCCGCTTTTCGCGCCAGCGCGGCAGAGCGCTTGATTTACAACTCTGCCATGAAGGCTATGGCAAAGGAAAGAGGCCTCTCTATTACGAAAGAGGACAATGCCGCCATCAAAGAAAGTATTCAGGCAAGCATAGAGGAAGAGGGCGGCCGCGCAGAATATTTGAAAACCCTGGAAGAGTATGATTTGACAGAAGAGGTCTTTAAAAAGCTCCTTTGGGAAAATATACTGTATTCCAAGTTGGCCGAAGCCCTTTTTGGAGAAGCAGGCGAATACAATTTCTCGGAAGAAGAGCTGCTTGCCCGCGTAAACTTGGAGGAGTATTTGGCCGTGCGCTATATCTACCAACCCTTGGACCAGGAAGGCTCTACCAGGCACAAGGATGCCATGACGGAGGCGGAGGCAAAACTTGCCCAGGGAGAGGATTTTGAAGAGCTTCTCGACGAATACTGCCAAGACAGCACCATGTATAACAGCAACGCTCCGCAGATTTTTCTGAAGGGAACAGAGATTGAGGCGTTTGAAAATGCGGTTTTGGCACTGGAAGAAGGCGAAAAAAGCTCCCTTGTGGAAACAAAACAAGGCTATTATCTGCTCCATCGGATTCCTGTGGATTTGGACCTTCTAAAATCGAATTTGGATATGTTCCGCATGTGTGAGCAGGAGAAGGTTTTTAAAAATCTTTTGGAAAAGGCGGCTTCGGATCTGGAAGTGGAATACCATAAAGATTACGACCTGATTGCCATGGATACGCTGTCGTAAGGGCCCAAACGGACGGGAAACCATATGATATAACTAAGCCTTTATTCGTACTAACCGAAATGCAAAAAGGCCGAGGGTTTTGCCTTTTGCCCGAAGTTTTCGCCTTTGAGATGATAAAAATAAGGAGAACCTATGAAAATTTATCCGCAGCCTATTTACGATTTAGACGAACTGGCGCGCTATAATCTGCACATTCACACGGCGTTTTCCGCCTGCGCCCAGCCGGAAATGACTGCAAAGGCCATTGTGAAAACCGCCGAAAAGGCAGGCCTTGTCCAAATTGCGCTGACAGACCATTATGACCATTTTGACCGGGATAAGGATTACCTTGCCCAGATGGACGCTTTGAAGATCGCCTGCGCGGAGATGAACCCGAAGATTAAGGTTTTGTTCGGGTTTGAGCTTTCCTGCTACGGTGTGGGAAAGTTTCTCGAGAAAGACGAAACCAACCAGGCCCTTGACTATCGCTTAGTTTCCTGTAACCACTACGACAGGCCTTGGTGGGACAAACCGGAAGACAAAAGTCCGAGAGGCTGCGCCGTTCACACTATGCGTATCGTCAAATCGGCTCTGGAAAGCAAGCGGTACGACTGTGTGGCCCATCCCCTGATCGGCCGGTTTTGCCGGCACCTTGAGGATAGAACCGAAGTAACAAAAGCCATGACCGACAACGAGCTGGGCGAAATCTGCGAGTTGGCCGCCAAAACAGAAACGGCGCTGGAACTGAATACAGGCGCGGTGCGAGGGGACCCGGCCTTATTCCGCCGTCTTTGGAATCTAGGCCGCGAAGTGGGTACTACCTTCCACTATGGAACCGACGCTCATTCCCTGGGGTACATCGACACGGGAAGAAATCTGCCTGAAATAAAGAAGATTCTGGCCTAAATAGCAGGTTTTTGATAAAGAAACTTTATACATATAACAAGGAGGCACTTATGAAAATTTACAAGGAGCCCGTATACGATTTGAACGAACTTGCCAGGTACAATCTGCATGTGCATACAACTTTTTCCTCCTGCGCCAAGCCGGAAATGACGGTGGAGGCTATCTGCAAAACCGCCGAAGAAGCCGGCGTTGAGATGATTGCACTAACTGACCATTACAACACTTTCGACTGGGACGACGAATATATGGCCCAGATTGCCCAGCTTAAAAAGGAATATGCCGCTTTGGACACCAAGGTAAAGGTTCTGTTTTCGTCGGAGCTTTCCTGCTATGGTGTCGGCAAATTCGTGGAAAAAGAGGAAACGGCCAAAGCCCTTGACTATCGCCTTGTTTCTTGCAACCATTTCCACCTGGATTACTGGGGAAAGCCCGAGGATACAAGTGCGCGAGGGTATGCCGTGTTTGCCCTAGAGCTTGTG
Source organism: Clostridiales bacterium (assembly GCA_012841675.1). Classification (GTDB taxonomy): domain Bacteria; phylum Bacillota; class Clostridia; order Oscillospirales; family QAMX01; genus DUUG01. The sequence continues at coordinate 2,868 of DUUG01000292.1, read as the reverse complement.
AAATCGGCCATGGAAAGCCGGCGGTATGACTGTATCGCCCATCCGCTTATTGGCCGGTTTGTCAAACACATTGAAGACCGCACGGAAGTTTCCAGAGCCATGACGGACAACGAGCTGGGCGAAATCTGCGAATTGTCCGCCAAAACGGAAACGGCGTTGGAAATTAACGTCGGCGCGGTACTTGGCGACCCGGCGCTTTTCCGCCGTCTTTGGAATTTGGGCCGTGAGGCGGGGGCAACCTTCCATTTCGGAACCGATGCCCATCGTCTGGTCAATATAGATACGAGAACCCATCTGGCCGATATTCAGAAGATAGTGCTGTAAACCTATAACCGAGGGAGTGAGGTTTATGATCGCCATCCGGCTTGGTACGCACCACAAGGAGGAAGAACAGGCAATAGCCTTAATTGCGCTGTTGCGCCGATATCCCGGCGCCTGCGATGAGGTTTGGCTTTGCTCGGAATACGGTTTTCCGCCCATGGAGGTTCATTGTAAGGCGGCCGCTAAGTGGGAACGTGTGGCAGAACTGTTTAGAAACGAAGGATTTCGTGTCTCTTTGCAAATCAGCAATACCATAGGCCACGGTGCGTATATGCGAAACCTCGACAACCGCGGTCTGCTGGAAGATATATCCGCTCGGCGCATGGTAGGCGCCAACGGGAAAGAGGCAAAATTCTGCTTCTGCTGGTTTGATGAGGCATTTCGCGCCTATTGCGCCGACATGGTGAAGGCATATGCGAAAACCAAGCCTTTTTGCGTCTGGGTGGACGATGATCTTCGGGCCGATAACCATTTTCCCGTGGATTACGGCTGCTTCTGTGAGGACTGTATCGACAGGTTTAACAAAGAACAGGGGCAGAACTTTACAAGAGAAACGCTAGTTTCCGCGCTAGATGGAGATGTAAGCGTCCGAAAGGCGTTTGTGGAATTTACAAAGGCGGGGCTTTCCTCCTTTACGAAGCTTTTGACCCATGCGGTTCACGAGGTTTCCCCCGACAGTTTCCTAGGCTATCAGTACGCCCAAATCTACGGATACGACGGGGATGACCGGAAGTATATTTTTGACGCTATGTTCATCGAGGGCAAGGCGCCTAAAAGCCGCCCCGGCGGCGGATTCTACACCGACCATCGGCCCACCGATTTAATCGAAAAACAGTTCCTTGTGGGCTACAGCAACTTTAGGCTGCCGTCCTATGTGACGGAAATCCGCCCCGAGGTGGAAAATACGCCGGATGTGCCCTATGGCAAAACCGTCTACGGCACCTGCTTAGAAGCGGCACTGTATTTTGCCGGCGGCGCCAACCGAATTTCCTTTGCCACACTTATGACCGAGTATGAGCCGCTGTATTACCATGCGCGGTTTTTAGAGAGTTTTGCCCAAGCGCGCCCCTATTGGGAAAAGATGGCCAGTGAAAACGAGAAAACTCGTCCGGCGGGGGTTTCGCCTGCGCTGCCGAAGGAAGGGTATCTGCGTCCGGTTTCATCGGATTCCGGTTTCCTTTCGTGGGCGCAACATACGTGGCATAGGGCGGCTTTAGGCGGTTTTTACAACGGGTTTCCCATGTGCTATGACGACAATGCGCCACTTGTATTGCTTTCCGCCGAAAATATAGCGGGCATGACAAAAGCCGAGCGGAAGGCGCTTGCCTTCCGCCCGGTGATAACGGATGTAGAGGGTTTTGCGGCGTTTTGCAAGGCCGAAGGCCTATCCTGCGTGGAATTTGTCCGGGCCAAGGGGCCTTGCCGCGAGGTGTTTTTAACCGGGGCTGACAAGGGGGCGGGCTGGAACGTCCCCTTAGGCCACGAGGGGCCGGGCCCCCTTGCCATTTCCCGCTTGCCCCAGGGGGCGGAGATTTTGTCCCGGTTTGACGGGCTGCCCTTTGACGGGGAAGTTGGCGTTGCCAGCGCATTGGTTCCTATGGACGGTGCGCGCTGGGCAGTGATTGGCACGGGGCTTTGGGACCGGGTTGTCAGCTCTGCCAAACGCCGCCAGATTTGGGCGGCGGCGGAAGCTGTTTGCAAAGAAGCCTTCCCGGCCAAAATTGAGCAGCCGGCGCAAGTGGGCCTGTTTGCAAGGCAAAACGAAAAAGGGCAGACAACGTCCGTTTCCGTTTTACACTATGGGCTTGGCCCGTCGGAAACGCCGCTGACCCTTCGGGTTTTTCGCCCGAAGGGCAGCGTTGCCAAAGCCTGGTCTCATACACGGCAGAATATTCGCCTTTTGTCCTCGGCAGAGGGAGATTCGCTTTTGATCACCCTGCCTAAGATGAACGGATGGGATATGCTGACCGTGTTTCTGGAAGGCTAAGGCATAGACTTACAAAAGGTAAGTACGCGCCGCCGAGGGCGGTTGCCCCCGGCGGGTATATAAACGGCGCCCCTGCCCGCCACCCCGTTTGGCGCGGAAAAGGCACAAAGAGGAACGTACGTCCGCGCGGGAGCGCTTGCAAAGCGGGGTTACGCCGGGGTTTGCCGTTTCCATTTATCCTATGCGGCGAGCGGGGCGGGTGTGCGTAGGTCCTCCCCATGGAGAGAAGGGATAGTATGCAAAAGGAAACAATCGAATCGGTGATTTTGGTAGGGCTGTCCGTCAGCAGCAGGGACTATGATCTGCATTCCGATGAAAACACGTTGGACGAGCTTGCCGCCCTGGTGGAAACGGCGGGGGGACATGTGGTGGCCCGGGTGCTGCAGCACAAATCCACCCCCGAGGCGGCCACTTTAATCGGCGACGGCAAGGTGCAGGAGGTAGCGGCCTTGGCGGAAAGCTTAGAGGCCGATTTAGTGGTGTTTGATAACCAGCTTTCGCCCATCCAAATGCGCAACCTAGAACAGGCCATTAACCGGCCTATTATGGATCGGACAGGC
>DUUG01000291.1 GCA_012841675.1 Clostridiales bacterium | reverse complement strand
CCGTCCATTTCCACAAGCAGCTGGTTTAAGGTCTGCTCACGCTCGTCATGGCCGCCGCCCAGTCCCGCTCCGCGCTGACGCCCAACCGCGTCAATCTCGTCGATAAAGACAATGGCCGGCTGATGGCGTTTGGCCTGCTCGAACAGGTCTCTAACACGGGACGCGCCGACACCTACATACATTTCCACAAAGTCGGAACCGGAAATGGAGAGGAAGGGTACACCGGCTTCGCCAGCTACCGCACGGGCCATATATGTCTTACCCGTTCCCGGCGGGCCCACCAGCAGAACACCCTTGGGAATCCGGGCGCCCAGCTCGGCATACTTATGAGGATCCTTGAGGAAGTCGACAATTTCGCTAAGCTCTTCCTTTTCCTCATCGGCCCCGGCCACATCGGCAAAGGTAATTCTCTTTTGATGGTCCGGCTGGAATCGGGTTCTGGCCTTGCCGAAGGACATGGCCTTATTGCCGCCGCCTGCTTGCCGCATCATGAAGTACCAAAGCACAATAATAAGCCCGAACATGACCAGGTACGGCACAAAAGCGGCCCACCACGGCGACTCCCTCGGAGCTTTAATATTATAATCCACAATGGGGGTGGTAATAACCTCATCACGCTGTTTTTCCAATACGGGGCGTATATCCTCCATAAACAGAGAAAGATAAGGCACGATATACTCAACATTTTCCCCGTTATAAAGCGTCATCTTAAGCGTGGAGCCTTCGAGAGAAAAGGTTTTTACCTCGTTGGCGTAAAAATGGTCGATCACATCCAAATAGGTGATCTCTCTGGGCTTGGGCGCATTATCCCAAATAAAGGAAACCGCCGCAATTGCCAAAATCACAATAAGAAGATAGACGCCGGCACCTTTCAGGTTCTTTTTCAAATCATCACGCCTTTCTCTGTCTTATGCACTGGGTTAAAACCGTCTATTTTCCGTAGACAGAAGGCTTCAAAACACCCACATAAGGCAAATTTCTGTACATATCTGCATAGTCAAGACCGTATCCAACCACAAACTCATCCGGAACAATAAAGCCGCGATAATCTACATCCACTTGCACTCGCCGGCGTTCAGGCTTGTCAAGCAATGTGCAAATCCGGATAGAGGCCACGTTCCGCGTTTTTAACAGATCCAGCAAATGGGAAAGGGTGACACCGCTGTCGAGTATGTCTTCCACAATAATGATGTGTCGGCCTTCCACGCTAGTATCCAAGTCTTTCAAAATCCGCACTACACCGGATGTCTGCCTTCCTGCCCCGTAGGAGGACACAGCCATAAAATCAATATCGCACTTGATGGTAATTTCCCGCATCAAATCCGCCATAAACAGAATCGAGCCTTTTAACACGCTAATCAGCAAAGGAACCTTTCCTTCATAGTCTCGGCTGATTTGGACGCCTAGCTCCTTCACGCGTTCAGCCAGCTGCTCTTTGCTGATTAATATTTTTTGAATATCTTCTTTGATATCATCCTTCATGGGTTCCCCTGCTTTCGTAGGTAATTTCTTTTTACTTTATATGGTATACTTTTATTGTAGCACACTTTCCAGGAAAAAGATTGAATAATTTTTTAACCTTCGCAGCCGGCTTTACTCCGCCGCTGTTCTTTCAAAAAACGCCATAGGCCCTCGGCAATAAAAGAAAACGCCATTGCCAAGAGAAATCCTTCCGCCCCTTTGCCCGCAAGCAAGGCGCCAAAGAGCCGTTGCCTGCTCCCATGAAAGCTCAAGTCCAAGTTGCGCCGCTTCGTTTGACAAAACACGCAGAGCCAGGGGTTTTTCCAAATTCGCCAGCGTTTTTTTCGGGGCCTTATGTTCCACAAAGGGATTTTGCTTTTTTGCCATTTCCGCAAGCAAGGAAGCATCCATCCGAAGGGCCTCTCCCGCTCTTAGGGCTGTATCCAAAACCGCCGGATTTAATGCCAAAAGGTTTGGAACGATGGTTTTGCGAACACGGTTGCGAAGAAATGCATCGCTTTCGTTGGTGGAATCGGTTACATACCGCTCTCCAAAGGCGGCCACAGCCCGCTTCGTGTCGTTTCGCGACAAAGCCAGCAGCGGACGAATAATCCCCTCTCTCTTTGGGGGGATGCCGGCCAGTCCGGCACTTCCCGCGCCACGCAAAAGGTTTAAAATCATGGTTTCCAAATGGTCGTTAGACGTATGCGCCGTGGCAAGCAGCGCCTGTTGCCGGGCGGCTTCCTCCTGCAAAAGCGTATATCGAAGCTCCCTTGCGGCGGCTTCAACGCCTTTGCCCATTCTTTGGGCCAGGGCTTTTGCGTCTCCGGAAAGAGACGTAAAGGAAATGCCCCGCCGCTTGCAAAGCTTTCGGCAAAAAGCCTCGTCCCTGTCCGACTCAACACCCCGTAAACGGTGATTTACATGGGCGGCGGAAATTTGAATTTTCAAAATCCCGGCGGCTTTTTGCAATAAAAGTAGCATGGCCACCGAATCACACCCGCCCGACAAAGCACAAAGCACGTTGTCGCCGGGGCGTGTCATCTCCGTTGCCCGCATATAGCGGACAACCGCCTGCATAAGCGAAATGCGCTCATCTCTTTCACGGCTCATGATGCACATGCTCCCGCGTAGTAAAGCGAGTAAACTGACCCTGCCATTGTAGCTTGACCGTTCCTACCTGGCCGTTTCGGTTTTTTGCCACAATACACTCGCATACGTTTTTGTCCTGGGTGTCCGGATTATAGTTTTCGTCTTTGTAAAGAAAAATAACAATGTCGGCGTCCTGCTCAATAGCGCCGGAATCTCTCAGGTCGGAAAGCATGGGCCGCTTGTCGCCCTCGCGCTTTTCCGGCGCGCGCGAAAGCTGAGACAGGCAAATAACCGGCACATCCAATTCCTTCGCCATAATCTTCATAGATCGAGATATTTCGGAAATTTCCTGCACCCGGTTGCCATCCCTTCGACCCGTACTCATAAGCTGAAGGTAGTCTACAACGATAAGCCCAAGGTTTTTCAGCCTTCGGCATCTTGCCTTCATTTCGGCCACTGTAATCGTCGAAGAATCGTCTACATAAATGGGCGCATTAGATAAAGTTTGTGCTGCCAACGCCAGACGGTCCCATTCCTCCTCGCTCATGTCGGCCGTTCTAAGCTTCTTTAGGTCAATAGCCGCTTCACTTGACAAAAGGCGCATGACAAGCTGTGACCTTGGCATCTCTAAGTTGAAAATCGCCACATCTTTCTTGCTTTTGACGGCCACGTGCTGGGCAATATTCAGTGCAATACTCGTTTTTCCCACGCCCGGACGGGCAGCTAACAAAATTAAGTCTGTCCTGTTCAGGCCGGAAATATAATAGTCTAATTCGGAAAAGCCCGAAGGAACTCCGAGCATTCCCTTGCCATGGCGGGCCAGCTCATTCAGCTCATCCAAACTGTCGAGAATAATCTTATGGATGGGGACAAGGCCTTGCCTGCTTTGGTCTGCGCGGATGGTATACATTTTCTGCTCCGCCAGCTCCAAAAGATCGCTAGCTTTGCCATCCTCCCCCAACGCCCGACTGTGCACCTCGCCCGTTATTTGGGCCAGATGCCTAAGGATCGCCTTGTTCTTTACGATTTCCGCGTAGGCTTGCACGTTTGCGGAGGAGGGCGTGGCCTCCATGATTTTGTAGAGGTAGGCCCGTCCGCCGGCCTCATCGTATACTCCGCGGATTTTTAATTCTTCCAGCACAAGCACCGGGTCGATTTTCCGGCCGTAGGTAAACATGCTGTGAATGGTTTCAAAGATGCTGGCGTTCTCGGGGATATAAAAATCCTCGGCAGAGACAGCTTCCAACGCTTCGGGAATACAGCCTGGATCAATCAGCATACTGCCGATAACGGCCTGTTCTGCCTCTGCGCTGTAAGGAGTCTTCTCATAACCGCCGATTTCCAAGCCCATTTCCCCCTTTACCATTTCATTTGTTCATTATACCTTTGCCCGATAGGAAAGTCAACAGAAGATCAATCAAAGAAGGCGGGCTCTCCTTGCGGAAGCGCCCGCCTGCCTGCATGATATAAAGCCTAGTCCATTCTAACGTTCCTTTGCTTTTTTTCCTGCTCGGCCAACGCCGGCGCAACCAAATACTTATGCATTACGGGATACGTAATGAACACCTGTGAATAAGGGATGATGCTGCCGGAAAACAAAAAGGCAAGCACCAAAAACATGGGGAACGCCGCCGGGAACAACACCGGAAACACATAGAAAAACAGTATCAGCATCAATGTAAACACAAGGGCAATCAAGTTCCGGCCGGACCCTAAAATCACAAACATCCAGGCGTTTTTTAAAAGGCCGGTAATTTTCAAGTTAAAAGTGACAATCATCTGGTAGATATACCAGCGCATGGCCTGATATATAAGATAAATCACAACCGAAAGCACCTGCAGATACAGCAAAAAGCTCGAATCCGATTCGGTTTTCGGAGCAGCGGCATATAGATACATGAGCGTGCTGACGGTTATCAAAATGTCTAGGATTCCAAAAAATAGCCCTTGCCATTTGTTTTTCCATGCACGGGTGAAAATATCCGAAAGCCACACATGCTCTTCCCGAACGTGGTTTCTAACACAATAAGTCAGACCGCAGGTCAGCGGCCCATACAGCAAAGCGCAGACAATGAGTATGGGAATCCATACGCCCTGGGGTATGGATACGGCTAGCATCAAAGCCATACCGACCCATACATTGGGAAGCTGCACCACCTGGTCGCCCGGATTCTTTTCGGCGGCTTCCAAAGCATTTCGGAACTCCTCGGCGATTTCCGGAGAAAGCGTTGCCACATACGCAACGGCCGCTACGATGAGGGGAAGAACCACAATGCCCATGATAATGCCGTAAAACATCATCTTGTTGAAGTTTCGAAAGAAAAGCTGCCAAATCCGTAAAAAACCCGGTGCCGGCGCTTCATCTTTTTCGACGCCTTTTCCCTCTTTATTATAATTTCGCGAAAACAAGCCCATTACGCTTGGCCTCCTAGGTAAATTGTCAAATCGTAATAAAAAACGGTAGCGCCCACGCCGCCAAGCGAGGCGTTAATATAATTTCCCAAACAACCGCCAGTATGGCCGGAACCAGCGCAATAGCGCCCGAAAGTAAATACTGTTTCTGCGGAAGCATCGTGCCTCCAGCCATCCGCCGTATGGCCATGGAACGCATAAGCCCATCCAATCCGGCCAAAGTCAGGCTTAGGGTCATAAACAGAAGCCTTCCGCCCGAAAGCGACAAGGCGGCCAAAAGCCCCTTTGAAACCCCCGGAAGCCGTGCAATGGCGGCCACGCCGTAAGCAGCGTGAAATCCCTGCCATGCGAACACCAGCGGAATCCCCAAGGTGCCGGCCGGTACCGTGCCCAGTAGCAATATAAGCAAAGGCGGAGCCACGGACGAGAGAATTACCGACAATGGCGAGGATGTAAGTGTGCCTGCTTCGGCGGCTAACACATAGTTTCGCAAGGTTCCCGTTAGGTGAATTTTTGCCGCCGGCGACATGCGATACGCCGCTATGACACCCGAGAGCAAACCGAGCAAAAAGCAAAAGAGCAATATGGAAATTGCTACCGCTGCATGTCTCACCGGTTTATCCCAGAGCAATCTGCCCAGTTTGTGATGCATGAAACCACCCCTTGCTAAAACATATTCGCCAGGGAGGGATTTCATGCTCGTTCGTGCTTGTCCGGCCGTTAAAGAGTAAACTGTGCCGAAAGTTCCGCCGACCGCCGCATGGCCGCATCAAAGCCTGCGGAAAGTACATGGGCAAGCCCCGCCGCTGCAAAGGCATCCAGCGCGGCAATAGTCGTGCCGCCGGGTGACACCACTTGATCAATAAGCTGTGCAGGCGGCTGCCCTGTCTTTTGCAGCATGGCAGTGGCACCTGCCATGGTACCCGTGGCCATGGCAAGGGCCGTTTCGGCATCCATTCCGGCGGAAACCGCCTGATCCGCCAAAATGCGGACAACCTCGTAAAAATACGCAGGCCCCGAGCCCGAAAGAGCCGTCACCGCATCCATTTGCGCTTCGGGAACCACATACACCTGCCCGCAAAGAGAAAACACCTTCTCGACCAGCTTGATCGCATCAGGATCTGTCCCTTCCGCAAAGGAAAGGGCGGAAACACCCACACCCAGCATCATGGGGGTGTTGGGCATGACCCGGATAATCGCCCGGGGGTTTTTTATGGAATTCGCCAACACCGAAAGGGGAACCCCTGCCGCAATGCTGACGACCAGCTTGTCCGAAAGCAAGGAACCAATATCAGACAGCAGATTTGCCATCTGCTGGGGTTTTATACAGAGAAAAACCGCATCCGCCCAAGCAATCGCCGCACTGTTGTCGGCGCCTGTGCGGGCGCCGCGCTCTTCGAGCATTTTCAGACCGTCTGTAATAGAACAATCCGTTGCCCAAATATGATCCGCTTGATACCCCTTGTCTAAAAGCGCCGTCATAATGGCGGTTGCCATTCGTCCGGCGCCGATAAATGCAATGTTCTCCACAACAATCACCTCATATTGTAACCGGCAAGACCTGAAAACTTGACCAAAACGGCGACAAAGGCCGTTTTGGT
>DUUG01000290.1 GCA_012841675.1 Clostridiales bacterium | reverse complement strand
TCGTCATTGGGCATGGTCAGAATCGGCATCAGCGTAACCGAACCCTTGCGCCCCTGAATCATGCCTGCCCGTTCATATAGGGAGGCAAGATCAGAGTACATATAGCCTGGAAATCCCTTGCGGCTGGGAATTTCTCCGCTGGCGGAGGAAAGCTCCCGCAGGGCCTCGCAGTAGGCGGTTATATCGGTCATAATCACGAGCACTTGCATATCCAGGGTGAAAGCAAGGTACTCCGCCGCCGTCAAGGCACAGCGAGGGGCCAAAATACGCTCCACAATAGGGTCATCGGCCAGATTCATAAACATGACAACCCGGCGCAGTGCGCCGGACGATTCAAAGCTGTCTTTGAAAAACTGTGCCGTGTCACGTTTTGTACCCATAGCACAAAATACCACGGCAAAGGGCTCGTTTAAGCTTTCCAACCGCGCCTGCCGGACAATTTGGGCAGCAAGCAGGTTATGGCTCATACCGGCGCCGGAAAAAATAGGCAGCTTTTGACCGCGAATTAAAGTGGTCATGCCGTCAATGGCCGAAATTCCCGTATAGATACAGTTGCGCGGATACATCCGCGCGGCGGGATTGATGGCAAAACCGTCCACCGGCCGCCGTTCGGCGGCAAACAGCTCGCCAAGCCCGTCAATGGGTTTTCCAACGCCGGAGAAGATGCGTCCCAGCATATCGGGCGACAGGGCCATTTCCAGGGGGCGGCCGGTAAACCGTGTCCGGGTGCTGGAAAGAGACAGGCCCCGTGTGCCTTCGAAGATCTGCAGCACCGCCCGGTCGCCGTCCAGCAAAACCACGCGCCCCTGCCTCTGCTGCCCGTCGGGAAGTGTTAATCGGGCGATTTCATCAAAGCTGACGCCTTTAACGCCTTCCAGCACGACAAGAGGGCCGTCAATTTGAGATAGACCCTTATATTCAATAGTAACGGACAAGGTTTTCACCCTTCCTTTTGAGAAACTCAAGAGTTTTGTGCCAAAACTTGCTCGACTGCCTGGTCAATGGCGGTGTTCAGGCTGTCAAAAGCCGCCAGATCGTCGTTAGAGATGTTGTATTTCATGCGGATAAGCCGATCCCAGATGCCGGTTTGCCGCAGCTCGCTGATCGGAATAGACCGTGCCACCAGCGTTTGCGCCTTGTCATACAGGTGTAGAATGGCAGCGAGCATGGCCTGCTGCTTGGCCAGAGGAACGTAGGTGTCGATGGGATGGTAGGCGTTCTGCTGCAAAAATCCGTCACGAAGCACACGCGCCGTTTCGATAATCAGCTTCTGATCATCGGGCAGCATATCCGCGCCGATGAGCTTGACAATCTCCATGAGCTTGCTTTCCTCTTGCAGAAGGGCCTGCGCTCGGGCACGCTGCTTTAAAAACTCCGGCCCGCAGTGCTGGTCATACCACGGGGCCAGCTCCTCTATATATTCGGAGTAGGAGTTGAGCCAATGGATGGCGGGGAAGTGCCTTGCGTAGGCCAAAGAACGGTCTAATGCCCAGAAAGTGCGCGTAAAGCGCTTGGTATTTTGGGTGACCGGCTCGGAAAAGTCGCTTCCTTGGGGAGAAACGGCGCCAATGGCCGTCACAGAGCCTTCAGAGCCGGAAAGGGTTTTCACCCGTCCGCACCGCTCATAAAACTCTGCTAAGCGGGAGGGTAGATAGGCAGGGAAGCCTTCCTCCGCCGGCATTTCCTCTAAACGGCCGGAAATTTCCCGCAGTGCCTCTGCCCATCGGGAGGTAGAGTCGGCCATGACGGCCACGTCATACCCCATATCGCGGTAGTATTCAGCAATGGTCATGCCCGTGTAAATGGATGCCTCCCGGGAGGCAACGGGCATATTGGATGTGTTGGCAATGAGAATGGTTCGGTCAAACAACGGCAGGCCCCGTCTGGGATCTATGAGGCCGGAAAACTCCTCCATAACCTGCGTGATTTCGTTGCCGCGCTCGCCGCAACCGATATAAACAATAATATCCGCGGCCGACCATTTGGCCAACTGGTGCTGCGTGATGGTTTTTCCTGCCCCAAAGGGGCCGGGCAGACAAGCCGCGCCGCCCTTGGCAACGGGGAAAAAGGTGTCGATAACCCGCTGGCCGGTGACCAAAGGGCAATCCGGGGCAAGCCGCATGGCAGAAGGACGCGGCGTGCGGATGGGCCACTTTTGGCACAATGTCAGCGTGTGGGTTTGATTGCCGTTTTGCAACGTAACAACTGTGTCGTGTATCCTATACTGCCCGGAAGAAGCGGCGGAAACTACCGTTCCTTGCATGCCGGGCGGCACAAGCAATTTATGTTCCAAAGCGGCCGTTTCGGCGCAGACGGCATACACCTGCCCGGGAGAAAGCACGTCGCCTTCCTTGACGCAAATATATACTTCCCACTCTTTTTCCGCATCTAAAGAGGGGAAATTCTTCCCACGGGACAAAAACGCGCCGTCTTCATGGGCCAAAACCTTTAAGGGGCGGGCAATGCCGTCTAAAACGCTTCCGGCCAGCCCCGGCCCTAAAAGCAAGGAGAGAGGTTCAAAATCCGAGTAGATGGGCATGCCCGGCATAAGCCCTCCGGTGCTTTCGTACACCTGTATGGTGCAAAGGCAGGTTTCTCTGTGGTTTTGCAGGGAAACAACCTCGCCCAGAAGCTTATGCGTTCCGACATAGACCATGTCATACAGGGAGAGATGGGAATCACACGAAGCCACAACGACAGGGCCATTTACTTTTTCGATAATGCCTGCCTGCTGCATGCTACATTTCTCCCTTCGTTGCGTGCTCTCCGTCCAGGCGAACAAATAGAGAAAATTGCTCATGGACCTGGGCCAAACGACCGTCAAAGCTTAAATCCAGGACAATACGCCCGTTCGCACCCTGGGCAATCAGACCGCCCAGCGTGTGGGAACCGGCGGAAAAAACCCCGCCGTTTGGAAAAAGCGGCGCAAGGATTGCTTCAAAAGCCATATCCTGCTCTCTCAAATAAACAGTAATCGGGCCTTCCTTGAAATAATCGGCAACCTTTTGGGCCTGCTGAACAAGAGCGGCTTCGTAAGTATCGGATTTTGCAAAGTCAGCCACTTTTTTGCTTACTTCCTCCAACACCTCATGCTTGATTTGCGCTCGCCGGGCCGACTCCGCCTTGCGACAGTCCAGGTGAAGCGCGGATATCTGCCGGCCAATCTCTTGTTTTATTTCCGCAGCACCTGCCTGAATCGTTCGATATGCTTCGGAAAGCAGTTGATTTTCCGCCTCGGAAAGTGCGTTTCGGCGGTTTTTCTCCGCTTCCGTTAGGAGTTCACTGGTTTCACGGTTGACATCCTCCATGATTTGATGAACGAACTGAGCAAGTTGCTCCTGTTGTGACATCATAGCTTAAATCTCCTTTTCGGTCTAAAGCCGAATGCCGATGGCCTCGCGCACATAGCGAGTAATGGAATCCGGCGGACGGTTGGAACCGTGCCGGTTGGGGATTTTGACAAGAAGGGGCTTTTTTCGGTGGGTTTTAATCTGCAAAACCAGCTCAGGCGCCAATTTTGCCAAAGATTCGGTAATCAGCAGAATGCCGATGGAAGAATCCGAAAGAGCCTTTTGAATGGCCTCGGCAACCTCTTCTTTTGTATGCACGATGGCGCCGTCAATCCCTGCCAGGCGAAGCCCTGTATAGGTGTCGTGACAGTCAGATAGCAAATAGTACCGCATTTTATATCTTGTTGAGGATCAAAACGGCAATCAGCATGCCGTAAATCGCAATACCTTCTGCCAAAACGACCATAATCAGCGCCTGACCGAAAATCTTCGGGTTTTCAGAAATGGCCCCTAAAGCGGAGGAAGCCGAGCTGGCAACGGCAATGCCCCCGCCGACGCAGGACAAGCCAACGGCAAGGCCCGCGGCGATAAAGGCAAGGCTAGACCCGGAAGAAGCGGCAGCTTCGCCTGTGGCCGTGTCCGCCGCATAGGCAGAGTTGGAAAAG
>DUUG01000289.1 GCA_012841675.1 Clostridiales bacterium | reverse complement strand
GCCAAAGCCGATCAACGAGAATGCGCCGCCCATCCTCGTCGCTCGGCTCGGCATAGACTCGTTTTATTTTGATGTCATGTAATATTGTCACAGACCTTTCCCGGCATATGTGTTACACTTATGCCACGAAGATAAAGGAGGAACTCAAATGAAACCCATTACCATTACGAATGATAATTTTGAAGCAGAAGTTTTGCACTCAGATATTCCCGTCTTGCTTGATTTCTGGGCAGATTGGTGCGGCCCGTGCCGGATGCTTTCTCCGGTGATGGATGAGCTTGCCGCGGAACTGGCCGGAAAAGTCAAGGTTGGCAAGGTGAACGTGGACGCAGAGCGGCCGCTGGCGGTCAGTTTTCAAATTATGAGCGTGCCGACTTTGGCGGTAATAAAAAACGGCGAGGTTAAAAGTATGGCCCCGGGTGTTCGGCCCAAGGCCGCCATTTTGAAAATGTTGGAGGATTAGTTATGTCCTATGGTCAAAGAACTTCCTGCGCTTCCCTTTCCATGCGACAAGCAGCACAAGCTTTAGAGCATGACAAAACGATTCGTTTGATTGATGTCCGCACCATCTTGGAATACAGAAGCGGCCATTTGCCAAATAGCATCCACCTACCACTAGACAGAATAGACCAAATCACAGAGCGCATCCCTGATAGAGATGAGAGAATATTTGTCTACTGCCACAGCGGCGCCAGAAGCCAAGCCGCCTGCCAGCGTTTGGCAGCCCTTGGATACACCGATGTGACCAATATTGGCGGGATCATCCAATGGCCCGGCAAAATTGAGTTTTAATATATGCGAAAAAGCCCTCAAAATCCCTTTCCTCCATTTTGTTGCAATATGCAACAGCAAGCCTTATACTATTAGTATAGGCTTATTTTTTTTAAAAGGGAGTTTGCGGAATGAACCAAAAGCTTGTAACCTTAGAAGAAATTTTCCCCTGCTTTCACAAACTGACGCCAGACCAGCAGGAAAGCGTGCGGCAGGCGGCGGAACCCCGGCTTTTTATAAAGGGGAGCAAGCCGCATCAGGGCGGCAGCGATTGCGCCGGGCTGTTTCTCGTGCGGCGGGGGCGGCTTCGGGCTTATATCCTCTCGGAAAGCGGCAAGGAAGTAACGCTTTACCGGCTTTATTCCTGGGATATGTGTATGTTTTCCGCCTCGTGCATTATGAAAAACATCCATTTTGACATTCATGTAGAGGCCGAAACGGATACGGATGTCTTTATTGTTCCGGCGGAGCTTTTTGAAAATCTGCAAAAGGCTTCTCTTCCCTTGGCCAATTATACAAATCAGCTTATGGCCGCAAGGTTTTCCGATGTCATGTGGGTTATGGAGCAAATTATATTTAAGAGCCTCGACAGCCGGATTGCCACATTGCTTTTAGAGCAAAGTGCTATTTCAGATTCGGAAATTCTGGATATTACCCATGATGCCATAGCTCGTCACTTAGGAACCGCCCGGGAGGTTGTGACACGAGCGCTCAAATATTTAGCGGCAGAGGGCATGGTAAGCGTTTCTAGGGGGAAAATTACCATTTTGCATCTTAATAAGCTTACAAAGCTTGCCGAGGGGTAAAATAGGTAGCTAAAAGCCTTTTGGCCGAATGTAGGGCATTTTATGACTTTATTTCGTATAAATAAATGCGATAAATGGCAAAATCCTCTTGATTTTTTATATTGTATCTGTTATACTGGGAACGTAGGCTCATAAAGTGGGTTTACATAGCTTTCTGTGCGTATTTTTACCGTAGATGGGGAAGGATGAGAGCGGGGTTAACCCGCTCTTTATTGTTGATAATCGGCTTTTTTGGGCAGCCTATTAAAATGACCGAAGCGCAAGGGCTTTAAGCTTATGTAACGCTTGCAACATGGGTCGTAAGGAAGAATAGAATGAAGGCAAAAGAACTTTGTGAATTTGTAGAGGCGCTGGCCGCCCCTTTTGCGGCGGAAGTCGGCTGTGAAATATGGGATGTGCAGTTTGTAAAAGAAGCAGGTCAGTGGTACCTGCGTGTCAAACTGGATGCGCCGGAAGGCGTTACCATTGATATGTGCGAACATATAAGCCGCGCATTGGACAAACCGCTGGACGAGGCCGACCCGATACCTTTTTCGTATGTTTTGGAAGTCGGTTCTCCCGGCGTTAACCGCGTTTTAAAAACGGATCGCCATTTTGCAAAATATATAGGCCATCCGGTAGAGGTTCGGCTTTACAAGGCGCAGGAAGGCTTAGATAAGAATTTCGTTGCTGTTTTGAAAGAGAAAACCCATGAGGCGCTCCGCCTGGAAAAGGACGGGGAGGAGATTCTTCTTCCCTTAAAGAATGTTGCCCTGTGTCGGCTGCATGTGGAGTTTACATTTTAGCCACTGTGAAGGCCATACGTCTTTAAAACAGCAATAAGCAGATAGATATGATGACAGCGTAAGGAGTGTTTTCGCCGCCATGAATGAGGAATTATACCAGGCTCTGGAAGACCTAGAGAAAGAAAAAGGGATTCCAAAGGATTTTATGCTTGAGCGGATCAAGCAGGCCCTTGTAGCCGCCTTCCATCGCGACAATCCCGGAGCCGGAGACAATATTGAATTTATCGTTGATCCGGATACGAAGCAAATGCATATGTATGTACTGAAAACGGTGACGGAAGAAGTTTTAAATCCCGCAACGGAGATTTCCCTTGAGGAAGCCCGGCGGGTTCGCAAGCTGCCTCGCCCGGAAATCGGCGATGTTATTCGCACCGAGGTCAAAACCAAAGAGCTGGGAAGGATTGCCGCCCAGACAGCCAAGCAGGTTATTATCCAGGGAATTCGCGAATCTGAGCGCGGTGCGATTTATCAGGAGTTTTCCTCGAAAGAACACGAAATCTTAACGGCGATTGTCACAAGAGTTGACCAGCGCACGGGTAACGTGATTTTGACGCTGGCCGGGAAAGACGACGAAAAAACGCTGCTTCTGCCCCCGTCCGAGCAAATCCCCAACGAACGGCTGCGCGAGGGCGATTACGTCAAAGTGTATCTGCTGGGGGTGAACAAAGCCCTCAAAGGGCCCCAGCTTCAAATTTCCCGCACCCATCCGGGGCTTGTCCGCCGGTTATTTGAGATGGAGGTTCCGGAAATTTTTGACGGAACTGTGGAGCTTGTTTCCATCGCCCGGGAGCCTGGCTCACGGACGAAAATCGCCGTGCGTTCGGACGATCCCAACGTGGATTCCATAGGCGCCTGCGTCGGCCCCAGAGGGGCCCGCGTCAACGCCATTGTTTCCGAGCTACGTGGAGAAAAAATCGACATCGTCAATTATTCAGACGATCCGGCGGAATATGTGGCCGCTGCTTTGGCTCCTGCCGAGGTGATTGAGGTAACGCTGCTGCCAGAGGGAAAAAGCTGCCGCGTGATTGTGCCGGACGATCAACTTTCGTTGGCCATTGGCAAAGAAGGGCAAAACGCCCGCTTGGCCGCCAAGCTGACGGGATATAAAATAGACATTAAGCCTTTATCGGTTTATAAAACGGAGGAGTAGAGGGGTTTTTCGTTAGAAAGAGAGGTGAGGGATTCATGCCGCCGAAAAAAGTGCCTATGCGCATGTGTGTCGGCTGTCGTGAAATGAAGGAAAAGAAACAGCTTATCCGTATCGTTCATCGCCCCGAAAAGGACGGCGGCGGAATCGCCCTTGACTTAAGAGGCAAGATGAACGGACGCGGTGCCTATATCTGCCGGGATGTAGCTTGTCTGCAGAAAGCCAGGAAGATTAGGGCATTGGAACGAGCGCTAGAGGTGAACGTGCCCGGCGAGATATATGAACAGCTCGGCGCGCAGCTTCTAGCGGATGACGGTTCCCCCAAAGAATAACGAGGGGACCTGCGATCCGTATCTTACGTGGAGGTGACCTTTTTTTGAGCATTTATGAAAAAGTAAAAATCAGCGATATTGCCAAGCATTTTGGCATTACCAACAAGATGGTCATAGAAATTTTGTCAAAACACGGGGAGGCACCGAGAAGTGCTTCCAAGGTGCTGACAGAGGAGGAGTTGAACCTGATCTTTGACAGCGTAACGCTTTCCAATCAGGTTTCCGATATATCCGAAGCATTGGCCGCTACAAAACCGCCAACACCTGCCAAAACTCCGGCGGCGAAGACCCCGGAAAAAGCGGCGGCTCCGGCTGCGGCAAAAAAGGCGGCATCAACGGCAGTCATTACGCCTGCAGCCACAGGCTCTGCAGCAGCAGGCTCCGATGCAGCAACAGGTTCTGCTGCACAACCTGCGGCAGGACAGACGGAAGCGCCTTCCCGTGCTCCGCAGTTTCCTCGGCAGAGAGAGCGTCGCTATGTGGATACAAGGGGTTCGTCTGTGGATCTTTCCAAGTATGACGAGCGGATTGACGCGCTTGTACCGGAAAAGGCACCTCATATTAAGGCAGGCAAGGAAAAAATCAAAAGATCGCCTGGCCGGCGGCAGAATACCATGGGTCAGAAGCGCCGGCAGGAGGAGCAGGACAAAATCCGCCGCCTCCAGCAGGAGATCAAGAAAAAGGTGCCGCTTAAGGTCATGATTCCCGACCAGATTGCCGTGGGCGAGCTGGCAGTCCGGTTAAAGAAAACCGGCGCCGAGGTCGTAAAACAGCTTATGAAGCTGGGCGTTATGGCATCCTTGTCGGAAATTATTGATTTTGATACGGCAAGCCTTGTTGCCTTGGAATTCGGCGCCAAGGTTGAGCATGAGGTGCAATTGACCATTGAAGAGCGCCTCATTGACGACAGCGAAGACGATGATAGCGTCAAAGAGCCGAGAGATCCCGTTGTGGTCGTCATGGGCCACGTGGACCACGGCAAAACTTCGCTTTTAGACCGGATTCGTAACGCTTCCGTTGCGGCGGGGGAAGTCGGCGGTATTACCCAGCAT
>DUUG01000288.1 GCA_012841675.1 Clostridiales bacterium | reverse complement strand
AGTGAAAAAATATATTATATTTATATAAATATATATTAATCAACAATTAAGAATGTATAATAATTACAAAAGTATTAAATTATTGATAAAGTAAAATGTTCGTCAGGAAATGGCAAAGAGATAACTGGAAGTTTCCACCAGCTTTCATTTTTGCCGCGCTTCATTTTTAAATAGAAATGTGTTATAATAAATGCAACTAAGTGACCGTTTTGGACCAAGGAGGGCTTATGCTTAACATTGGATGTCATCTCTCTTCCTCGAAGGGGTATTTGCATATGGGGAAGGAAGCCGTCTCCTTGGGAGGCAATACCTTTCAGTATTTTACGCGCAATCCAAGAGGCGGGCAGGCAAAGTCTTTGGATGTCGCCGATGCGGCAGCATTTTTAGAGTTTGCAAAGGAAAATGCTTTTGCGCCGATTTTGGCCCATGCCCCTTATACGCTGAACCCCGCTTCGGCGAACCCGAGGGTGCGTGATTTTGCGCGGCTTGTGTTTTTAGACGATTTAGAGCGGCTGGAGGTTGTGCCGGGCGGATACTACAACTTCCATCCGGGAAGCCATGTAGGCCAGGGGACAGACGAAGGCATACGCTTAATCTGTGCATTGCTGGACGAGGCGGCCGAAGCAGGGCCGAATACGACGATTCTGCTGGAAACCATGTCCGGCAAGGGAAGCGAAATCGGGGGACGGTTTGAAGAGCTTCGCGCCATTATGGATGGATCCGCGGCCGGGCCTCGCTTGGGCGTTTGTCTGGACACCTGCCACGTTTACGATGCGGGGTATGACATTTTAAACGATTTAGACGGTGTGTTAGCCGAGTTTGACAAAGTGATAGGGCTTGATCGTCTGGAGGCCATTCATTTAAATGACAGTAAAAATCCCTATCATAGCCGCAAAGACCGGCATGAGAAGATCGGGCGGGGCCATTTGGGTCTTGCGTTTTTTGAACGAGTGATTAATCATCCGGCCCTGCGGGAACTGCCCTTTTATCTGGAAACACCCAATGAGTTGGAAGGATATGCCGAGGAAATTGCCTTGCTCAAGGGGCTGTATCGGTAAAATTCCGCTGTGGTTATCATATTGCCCGAAAATTTTTTATGGGAAGGCCGGTGACGATACATGAAAATTCAGGAATCCGCCGAAAATTATCTGGAAACAATTTGGATGCTGTATTTGCGGCATGGGCAGGTTCGTTCCATCGACGTGGCTAACGCGCTGGGGTTTAGCAAGCCAAGCGTCAGTTATGCCATGAAGAAATTTCGGGGAAACGGCCTTGTGTGCATGGATCAACACGGATTTATAACCCTGACTGACAAAGGCCGAGCCATTGCGGAGCGTACCTATGAACGGCACAAGCTCTTGACAGATTATTTTATTTCCCTGGGCGTTACGCCCGAAGTTGCCCGAGAGGATGCTTGCCGGGCTGAGCATGTGCTGAGTGAGGAAACATACGAAAAATTAAAAAGTCGGATCGAACAGGAAATGAAACGATAGTTTCCTTCCTTATTATACAGGAATACGGCAAAACCCCCTCGATTCTTCGAGGGGGTTTATTTTTCTTTTCCCAATGGCCTTTGCAGGCGGGAAGTTTTTATTGCCCGTTGGCAGATTGCGTGGCGGAAGCGGACTCGCTTTGCGGACGGATATCCACGTCAATACTGCCGTTTACTGTTTTGACTTTTAAAAGATTCGGGCCGTGGCCTGAGCGGGGAATTTCTTTTCTTCCGTTTATGGTGCTAGAGTCGATAATGTAATCCTCCGGGTTCCCGGAAACAACGCCCTTGATGCTGCCGGAAACGGTGTTTGCGGAAATATTCTGCCCTAATAGGCCGTTAAATGTAATGCCTCCGTTGACAGTCGACAAGGAAACGACCCCGTCCGCCGCGCCGGATTGGTCTATGGTGATACCTCCGTTGACGGTTTTTGCCTGGAAGTTCACTTGAGAGGCGGAGGATGTGCCGCTTACCTGGACATGGGACGCAGAGATGCCCCCGTTAACGGTAGTAAGGGAGAGATTGGTAAAAGCCAGCTCTTTCACATGGATGTCGCCGTTGGTGCCGGAGATGGATGTATCCCCGAAGGATGGGGGGAGATACACAAACAGCTCCTTAGACGCATACAGCTCTCTATGGATATTTATGGAAAGAAACCGGAAAGCAACTCTGCGTGCCGGATGTTTAATTTCCAGCTTACCGTCGGAGAGCGAGATTCGGTAGGGATTTGTTTCGTCCTCCTGCAGCTCGATGCGGATCTGCCCGTCTTCGGACGGCATGAGATGGATATGTGCCGAATGATCCTCCACAACAAGTGAGCTTACCTCGCCGGCGGAATAGTGAAGGGTTTTCGGGGTAAAAAGTGGTTCAGAATCCGGCAGCGAATCTGTCCATATTTTGTATTTAATCGCTGCCACTAAAATGAGGAAAATGCCGGCCAGAATCATGAATCCGGCCAATGCTAAGAGCACTTTGAGAACAGTACCCATATGTCTGCCTCCCTGTTTTGTACGCAATTTTTTTATGTGCCACAGTATCTGCCATTCATAATATATGCATAATAGAATGGTGTCAATATATTTTTGCTTTCAAACTTTGTTTGAGCTAAGCCTTCGAGTTGCGGGCTTGCCTTGACTTTGCGTATGTTGAAGGATATAATTTAATAGTATGATTGGATGATAAAAATTGCCGTCCGCTGCGTTAAAGCGAAGGCGTGGATCCTAAAGGAGCAAAGACTATGGAATACGGAAACAAGCTCGTGTCGTTTCCTTATATAGATACAGTAGACCGACCGAAGGAAAAGCAGGCTTTGGGTCAAAAGGTGGCCAAGCTTGCCGAAAACGGGCAAGTGATCGGGGCCGGGGCAGGCTCGTCGGTTCTGGTTGCCATGGAATGTCTGGCAGAACGCGTCAAAGCGGAGGGTTTATCCGTATCGGTTATCTGCGGTGCCTATGAAACAAGGCTCACGGCCGCAAGGCTGGGTTTGACCGTCGTATCACTGCTGGAAGCTAAGCCGGATTGGTGCTTTGACGGCGCAGATGAAGTGGACCCGGAAGGAAACGTCCTGAAGGGGCGCGGCGGGGCATTGTTTCAGGAAAAGCTGATTATCTCCTCTTGCGCGAAGCGCTACCTGCTTGCCGATCCGAGCAAACAGGTGGAAAAATTGGGCAGCCGTTTCCCTGTTCCTGTGGAGACGTACCCGGAGGCGTTGTCCTTAGTGGCGGAAAAACTGGCTGAGCTGGGCGCTTCTTCTATTTCTGTGCGGCCGGCTGCCGGCAAGGATGGGCCGGTGCTTACAGAAGGAGGAAATCTGCTTTTGGATTGTCGGTTTGCCGTAATGGATCCGACGCTGGAACGGAACATCAAGGCCATTCCCGGTGTTATAGAATCGGGGCTTTTCCAAGGCTATAATTTTATACGGCTATAAGAAATGCGGCGCGTCCATGGGGCGTGCCGTTTCTGCATAACAAAAGCAGTGTGATGGTTATCCTGTTCGAATTGGGCAAGGAGTGGACATGGATAAGGGGGCTTGCCAGTGAAAAAGGACGAGTTTGCGTCACTTCAGCTGTCTTAATACATAGAGTATAAAATTGGTCAATTATTACTAGATGCAATACATTTTCCTTCCACTTGTGCAAAATGACGAAAAAATAGATTTGTATAAATTCCACAAGCAAGGAAAAACCGCTGGAAAATTGCATAAGCTGGTACTTTTTGCTATTGCATCTAACAAAAGTTAGGCTTTGGGGCTTGTTTTTAACCATTCCGTGCCAAATACCCCTTATGATGGGCGAAATTATGTTAAAATGACGAATATTTTTAAGGGAGAATTCATATATTTGGCAAAAGGATACATAAAGATGGCCGTGTAATAAAAGTTTAATATTATTTAACGGGGTGTTTTACTTGACAAATTGAACGAAATAAAATATGATAGTAGTGAACCATATTAGGCTATTTTACATAGGCTTGTCAAAAATGCACGAAAAGACTGTGAAGGGGCGAGGGCTCAAGTTGGAAAACTCTCCCTAAGCAGTGTATTTTTGTCGGTTTTTCCGCTGAAAGCGGTTGGCAAATTGTACAAAGGCGGCAAAGAGCGTGCCGTTATTGTGTGTTTTGACAATAAGACAGGCATTGTGAACATAGTCTTGATGAAAGTATGTCTTGGCAAGGAAGGGTGGAAGTATGTACAGCAAAATGGTTTCTGTAAGAGGCAAACGTCCTCTTCCGGAGAAAGCGGGCCGTCCGTTTTTCCGCGGGCTTTGTCTGCTTTTGGCGATGACCTTTGTGCTTACCACGTTTGGAGGGCTTTCGGTTTTTGCGACCGATACAACAGAAGAAGATGCAAAAAAGCAAGCTCTGGAGGAGGCGATTAAGGAAGCCGCAGCGAAAGAGGGTACTTATTCCGCGTATTTTGCGGAGCATGAGGAAAAACCCATATATAGCGGCGAAGACATCGTAATCGTCGGTACCGATTTTATCGATACCAATATGGACGTCTCCAATGCGATCTTTGCGGAATTTGAGGGCGTGAAAAATGTTCTGCTCTTAAAGACCGACAGCAAAGTGCAAGAGGAAGCTGACGTTGATGCAACGGATGTCAGCAGAGAAAGTGCCTATGTTACCTATGAGGTAAATATCCCTCAGGATGGCCTGTATACGATGCAGGTTCTTTACTATCCTGTGGCATCCGATCCTCGGTTGCCAGTAGAAGGCCCTGGACTTCGTAACAGTGATCTCCTCATCTTGCTCCTT
>DUUG01000024.1 GCA_012841675.1 Clostridiales bacterium | reverse complement strand
GATTTTACCAAGGTGGATCCAATATGCTTCCCTATGGGAATCAGGGATACATCCACTCCGAGATTGAATAATGTGATTCCCATGATGATTACAAAAGCGCTAATGAAAAAAAGTATAAGGTTCCATGCCAGACAGCAAGCCAAGGAATAAGGCTAGACGGAGAATGGGAATTTTATTGGAATAGATTGCTCACTCCCGAAGATTTTCGGAAAACAGGTGAGAACGGGAAGGTAGAATATATAAACGTGCCGGGCTCGTGGAATGCGTACATAACACAGGGTAAGGAAACCTTAGGCCATGGGCTTGCGACGTATCGGCTTCTTTTTAACGCTCAGGAAAGCGAAAGGCTGGGCCTAAAAATTCCGAGAATGTTGACGGCGTATCAGCTTTGGGTCAACGGCCAGCGGATTGCATGGGCCGGCACTGTGGGCAGAAGCAGGGAGGAAGCAACTCCTCAATATCTCCCCCAGGTAGCCCTTTTTGAATCGCGAAAGGGAGAAAACGAAATCGTTATACAGGTATCCAATTTTCATCATCGAAGCGGCGGGATACTGGAAAGTATCATACTAGGCCACGAGAAACAGATTCTCAATATGCGGTATCAAAAGATTTCGCGGGAGATTTTTCTGTTCGGCAGCTTGATGATCATGGGGCTGTACCATATCATTCTGTTTTGCTTTAGACGAAAGGCGCTGTCCTCGCTTTACTTCGGCCTGTTTTGCTTATGCCTCTCGGCCAGGACATTGCTGGTGGGAGAGCGCATGCTGATTCACTTTTTTCCGAACTTTAGCTGGGAGATTGCCCATAAATTCCAGACCCTTACCTTTTACCTTGGGGTTCCGCTGATTGTCACCTTTTTTAGAGAGATTTTTCCCCTGTATTTCCGCCAAAGAACTATATTTAGCTGTCTTGTTCTGTTAACGCCGGTGAGAATTTTCAGCGTGGTAACCCCCGGATTCCAGTTTTTCACGCTTTGCGTGATTGGATATCTGCTCCTGACCTTTATAAAAATCGTTCGGCAAAAGAATCGGGACGTCTGGCTTATTATTGTGGGCGCACTAGCCATTATCTTGACCAGCTTGAACGACATTATCTTTTTAAGCGTTTGGATGAACGATTATAACCATGCGTTTCTGCAAAGGTTTATTCGAACTGACAACCTCTCTGCCGTGGGGCAGCTAATTTTTGTTTTTATGAACTCTGTTGTGCTGGCAAGGCTCTATTCCAACTCCTTGCAGCAGGAAGAAAAGCTGACACAAGAGCTTACGATGATCAATCAGAATTTAGACGATTTGGTAAAGAAACGAACACAGGCTTTGGATGCATCCAGAAAAGAGTTGGAAAAAGCAAACCTTTCCCTTGAGCAGATGACGCGAAAGGACCCCCTAACCGGGCTTTGGAACAGGCGGCATTTTGATGCGGTTATCCATACGGAATGGCGCCGATGCCTTCGATATCAAAAGCCTATTGCCGTCATGATTTTTGATATTGACTATTTTAAGAAATACAACGACTGTTACGGTCATGTAGCTGGAGATGCGTGTCTGATTCAGATTGCGCAGACAGCCAGCGAGCTGTTTAAACGCGCCAGCGACCTTGTGATTCGCCTAGGCGGAGAGGAGTTTGCCGTTGTTATGCCGGAGCTGGGGAAAGACGAAGCAATACGGATGGCCGGCCATTTATTGCAAAAGATGGAGGAGTTAGACATACCGCATAAATGCTCCCCCCTATGCCCTCGAGTAACGGTAAGCATAGGGGTTACTTCCAAGGTGCCGGAATTTCATGAATCCTTTGAGGAATTGCTATTAACGGCCGACAAAGCGCTGTATCAGGCAAAAAGCGCAGGGCGGAACCAGTATCAATACCTGCCCTAAACCAAGCTCGCACATCCGAAGCAAGGAGTGGGAGTAGTGAAACATCCCTACTGCATATTCCCCATCAGGCGCATGGCTTCCTCTAAGGCCTTTTCGGCAGGAACCTTTACGTCAGGCAGAAGCGGAGTATCGGATTTTGACGCGTCCGGCCGTACAAAGTATTTATAGGAAACGGTAAAAACTAGCCCTGCATGGGGCGTTTGGAAACGCAGAATATCCCCGTAAGACGAGGGCATGTTGCCGGGGCTTTCGCCGATGACCGTTCCCAGATTATTATCGGAAATCAGGGTTGCAAAGAGCATGGCCGAGCTGAAGGAATCCGCACTGGTTAGAATATACACGTTGCCGGAAAACACGGGCGTAAGCGGCTTGTTTTCTTCGTTTTGCTGCTTGTTTTTCCATAAAATAGGGCCCAAACGCACCTGGGCGGTGCCGGAACGGTAGCTTTTCACCGGGAGATAGCGGACAAACGCATTGGCAACTAGCGAATTCCCGCCCGGATTGCCCCTTAAATCCACAATGACATTGTGGACGTTTTGTTCCTGCACCTTTGTGAAAAAGTCTTGCAGCCCATTCTGATAGTCTTCGTCATAAACGCATTGGCGCAGCGTGAAAATACCCACACCGGCAGTCGAATCCACCGAATAATCAAAATACGGTTCTGTCTTTTCTTCGCCGGTAGTAATAGGTTCATGCAGCTCAAAAGATACCGTCAAACGGTCGCCGCTGCTTGGATTTTCCAAAACAAGCGGAATTTCTCCTTTTGTATTCACGCCCACAAAGGAAAGATACTCCCCTCGGTTCAGCCGTGAAGCAAAGGAATGCCGTGCCCATGCTTCCAGCTCGTAGGAAAACTGCGTCAGAAAGCGATTGT
>DUUG01000287.1 GCA_012841675.1 Clostridiales bacterium | reverse complement strand
TAAAAAAGGCAGCGTGATCGGCGGCGTTGGCTCCACAGGACTATCCACGGGCAACCATTTGCATATAAGCATGTATAAAAACGGGACGCTGGTAGACCCTTTAAAATATATTAAACCCTAAACCCCATAGGGCCTTTGAAAAGAGGCGGAATGCATGATTCTTTCCGAACGACGATCACGGAGGCCATCTTGGCTTCAAGTGACGGCGCTTTGTCTTTTGGTGGCTGTTTCCACCATGTTGATCACCGGCTATGCCTTAACAAAGCAGTTTGAGGCAAGGTCAGGTGAGGCAGGCACATATGCCAAACTGGACGAGATACGGGCCTTGGTCGATGCCTATTATGTAGGCGAATATTCCGAAGAAGATCTGATGGATATGCTGGCAAGAGGTTTTGCTTACGGCATCAACGACCGATGGGCCTACTATACCCCCAAAAGCGAAATGGATTTTTTGGAGGAAAGCTTTACCGGCGTATATGCCGGCATAGGCGTTACGGTGAACCGGGATATATCCGAGGGATATATGTCTGTCTTGGACGTGTTTGAAGGCTCGCCGGCGGAGGAAGCAGGCCTTTTGCCTCTTGACAAAATATATGCCGTTGACGGGCAATCTGTCGTTTCCCTAGGACGTGACGGAACGGTTGCCGCCGTAAGAGGGGAAGAGGGCACTTCCGTCACCTTGACGGTTCTGCGCGGCGAGGAAGAGCTTTCCTTTACCATTGTCCGCCGGAGGATTACACAGTCCACGGTGTATACCGAAGTGCTGAACGGCACCACAGGCTATATGCGCATTTCTGAATTTAACATGGCAACTGATGAGGAATTCACGCAAAAACTAGAGGCCATGAAGCAGCTATCCCTCACGGGTCTTATTGTGGATTTGCGCAATAACCCCGGCGGTCAGTTGGATTCCCTCATCCATATCCTAGATGAGCTGATGCCGGAAGGTGTTGCCTTTATACAGCGCAACAAGGCCGGTGAGGAATTACAGCTCTCTGTAGATGCAGAGTATTGGGATATTCCCTTGGTTGTGCTTGTAAACCAGTATTCTTACAGTGCGGCGGAGTATTTCGCCGCTGTACTTCAGGAAGTCGGACGCGCCCAGGTAGTCGGCGAAAAAACAACGGGCAAAGGTGAAGCCCAGCATACGTTTATGCTGTCTGATGGTTCAGCCATCAGCTTCTCGGTTTTGAAGTACTTCACCCCCGAGGGAGTCAGCATCGCAGAACAGGGCGGCATTGTGCCGGATGTAGAAGTGGATCTTCCCGAAGAGCTATACGCTATGATCGGCCGGTTGGCCCCCGAAGAAGACGCGCAGCTTGCGCAAGCCCTTGCACTTGTAGAATAAAGAAAGCTGAACGGAGTATTCCGTTCAGCTTTTTCATTAGTTCTTCAAAAGTAAGGCGGCGTTTTTCCCGGCATCCGCCCCGATGACCGCATATCCGCGATTGGTGTAGTGGTATGGTGCCGTTTCGCCCTGCATCAGACCGTTTTCAACGGTAAAGGTGGAGGCCAGTCGGGAAATCATATGGAAATCGGGCTGTGTTTGGCAAAGCTTTTCTTGCGCTTGCATAATCGGCTCGCAAGGGAAATGGTGAAAATACCCTACGCGGATGATCAGAAACTTTTTAAGCGGCACCTCTTTTTTCAAATCCTGCCAGAAGCGAAGTAATAGACGGGCATATTCGTCTTTCCCTGTGTTTATAATCCCGTCTGATTCGCCCTGCAGCCAGACAAGGCAAGCGTTTTGCACAGAATACTCTTCCTTTTCCAGCAGTTTCAGTGCGCCCAGCGCTTTTTCCACCGCACAGGCAAACCTTGCGGTTCCTTTCTGCCACTCTGCCATGGTAGTGGCGCCCTTGGCGCAGTGGGCATAGCAGGCGTTGTGACCGCTTGCATGGGCGTAGGCCGAGGCAAAATCGGGCAACAGCCCGCCGAAGCCTTGGTGGGCGCCGAGTAGCAATGCCTCGCCGTTTCGGATAATGTCCTCGCCGGAAGGGTGTGCAACGGGAATGAGTGTGCCGGACAAGTAATGATACTCCCATGCGGAAACCCCGTCGAGTAATTTTGGCGGCGGCTCGGGAGGACCTTCGCTTTGCCCCTGCATATTGGATTGGCCGCTCATCATAAAGAAATCAACCGATTGCATTTTCGCCTAAGAACATGCAAGACTATGCCTTTGTGCCGGAAGTGGGGCAAAGCGTGGATGAATTTTGGCAAAAATGCAACCAATTTGCCAGAGGAAACCGCATGGATCCGATTTTGGCCTATATGTACTACATGCAGGAAGCGGCCAAGGGCAAAAAGCTGATTACAAGGCAGGTGTTTTTTGACCTTGGAAAAAGCGTGCAGTTTTTCCCGGGTGTACTCACATGGTTTGATCGGGCGAATACATATGCCGCGGAAAAGGGTTTGTCCTGCGAACATTATATCATATCTTCGGGGCTGAAGGAAATCATTGAGGGCACGGCCATTGCCCATTATTTTAAGGGGATTTTCGCCGCCGAATTCTACTACGATGCGTACAATGTGCCGGTTTGGCCTGCCATGGCTGTAAATTATACAAGCAAAACCCAGTTTTTATTCCGGGTCAACAAAGGATTGCTGGATGTGACAGAGCATGAAAGCCTAAACGAGTATATGCCGGACGAGGAAAGGCGTGTGCCGTTTAAAAATATGCTTTATATCGGTGACGGGCCGACAGACATTCCCTGTATGAAGCTTTGCCGCGTCAACGGCGGGCATTCCATGGCCGTGTATCAGCATGACCGTTCCGATGCCGAGGGCATGCTTCGGGACGGGCGCATTGACTTTGCCGTGCCTGCCGATTACAGCGAGGGAAGCCCGTTGGAGAAAGCTGTGTTTGCCGTCATGGACAAGGTAGCGGCACAGGAAAAAATTCGAACACTGCACAAGGAGCATAAGAGAAAGGTTTTGCCCAGCTTTTGAAAGCAAGCAGTAAACACCCCCAAAGTAAACCAAGATGGGTTTACTCTGGGGGTGAATTCGTTTTAGAAGCTGGTTTTACTTTAAAGATAACAGTGTTTGCTTAGTTTTCCTCCGATTCCGATTCCGAAACGATGCGTTCCAAAACGGCGATCAGATCGCTTAAATTTTCTAAACGAACATTGCGGGAGAGTATTTCGTTTTTTAATTCAATGGAAAGCGATTCGAATTTGGGCCGAACGGCCTCGCTGACATAGGACATAACATCACCTCAAGCGCAGTATGCCCCATATGCAAAAGAAAAACCCAAAAAATCGGTAAAACCTCCTTTTTAGGGAATGGAAGGTGTTTCCATTACTATAGAGCCTTAGGATTTAGACAGCATTTCCTCCGCCATTTCCTGTAAAGCCTTTGCATCGGCACGGCCCCGGGAAGCCTTCATGGCCATGCCAATCAGCGGTGAGAGGGCGGCCTTTTTGCCGGAACGATAGTCTTTTACGGCCTTCGGATTGGCTTGAATGGCCGCTTCCAAAAGGGACATAAGCTCTTTCTTATCGGTTATTTGCCAGAGGTTTTCGGCGGTGATACGCTCGTCCGGATCAAAATCCTCTGTTTGCAGAAGGCGGGTTAAGTGCCGCGCTGTGCCGCTGTTGATTTTCCCTTCCTTTAGCAAGGTGGCAACGCGGGCCAGTTTGCCGCGAGGGCAAGACGGCGCTTCTTCCTCGGGCAGAAGCTTTGCAACTTCCGAGACCAAAAGGGAGGCAAGAAGCTTTGGCGCTTTGGTCAAAGAAACCTCTGCTTCAAACCAATCGGACAACTTCCGGCGGGAAGAGAGGACGTCTGCTTCCTCGGCGGAGATTCCAAGCTCGGTTAGATAATGGCGTTTGCGCTGGTCCGGAAGAACGGGCAAGGTTTTTCGCAAATCCTCCACCCAAGCTGCCTCAAGCGTTAGAGGAGGGATGTCCGGCTCGGGAAAATACAGGTAATCGTCGGAGGCTTCTTTCCGCCGCATGCCGATAGTTTTGCCGGAATTCTCATCAAACTTGCGAGTTTCCTGCTCAACTTGTCCGCCGGCGTTTAGCACATGGGCTTGCCGCTCGATTTCATAGCCAATGGCTTTGGCGGCAAAGGCAAAGGAGTTTAGATTTTTAATTTCCGTTCGTGTGCCAAACGTTTTATCCCCCTTTTTTCGAAGGGAGATGTTCACATCGGCGCGAAAAGAGCCCTCGTTCATGCGGGCATCGGAAATGCCGGCAAAAAGGACGATTTCTCGCAGCTTACGCAAAAAAGCCGTTGCCTCGTCGGCATTTCGCATGTCCGGTTCGGTGACTACCTCCATAAGCGGGATGCCGCAGCGGTTGCAGTCCAGCAGTGTGCCGGAAGGCTCGTGGAGAAGCTTGCCTGCGTCTTCCTCCAGATGGATCCGCCGTATGCCGATTCTTTTCTCGCCCTGGGGCGTGTCAATCATCAAATATCCGTTTTCGCATAAGGGTTTTTCCTGCTGGGTTATCTGATAGCCCTTGGGAAGGTCGGGGTAGAAGTAGTTTTTGCGGTCAAAATGGGTCAGAGATGCAATACAGCAATGGGTTGCAAGCCCTGCCAAAGCGGCCAATTCCACGGCACGGCGGTTCAAAACGGGCAGTGCGCCGGGCATACCCGTACAAACGGGACAGCATTGGGTATTGGGCGGAGCGCCGAAATCCGTTACACAGCCGCAGAAAAGTTTGGTTTTGGTTTTT
>DUUG01000286.1 GCA_012841675.1 Clostridiales bacterium | reverse complement strand
GTCTACTTTAACTGCCGCTCCTGCCTTTGCCACATCGTTGATAGCGCATTCGGCCATCATAACGCCTGTGGATACCATAGCACAGACAATATCCTGCCCGATGGGGGCGTATCCGCTGTGTCCTTGACTGGTAAACCCGGTCAGACGCCCGTTCTTTTCAAAAAAGCAAAGCCTAATCACGTTAATCCTACTTCATTTCGATTTTGGTAATCTGAACCTTGGTATAGGGCTGTCTGTGGCCCTGACGCCGACGATAGTTTTTCTTCGCCTTATACTTGAAGACACGGATCTTCTTGCCCTTGCCATTTTTCAGAACGGTGGCTTCCACCACAGCACCAGGCACGTAGGGCTGGCCGATTTCCGCGCTTTCTCCCTGAGAAAACAATACAACCTTGTCAAACGTAACGGTATCGCCATCGTTTGCACCCAGCTTTTCCATGAAGACAACGTCGCCTTCCTGGACGCGATACTGCCTGCCGCAGGCCTCAATAATTGCGTACATTTAAACCTCTCCTCGTCTTTTGACGGGGGGCAACCCCGCCTAACTCCCGCTTGGTCTGGTGCTGTATAAACAGACTAACCATTACAAAACGGCATATATTATTGTATCAAAAACAGCTTGATATGTCAAGTTATTTGCTCAATTTTTGCCTTATTTTGTGCCAAAAATACGGTCACCTGCATCGCCTAAGCCGGGCACAATATACCCATGATCGTTCAAGCGCTCGTCCTGTGCCGCACAATAGATATGCACATCCGGGTGCGCCTCGCGCACGGCGGCAATTCCTTCCGGCGCGGCAATAATAACCATCAGAGAAACTTCTTTTGCGCCCTCTTCTTTAATAAACGAAATCGCATCCACAGCAGAACCGCCCGTTGCCAGCATGGGATCCAGCACAAATACGGCTCGGCGGGAAATGTCACTGGGCAGCTTGCAGTAATACTTTACCGGCTTTAACGTTTCCGGATCCCGGTACAGACCGATATGGCCCACCTTTGCCGCAGGAATCAGTTCCAAAACGCCGTCTACCATGCCAAGACCTGCGCGAAGGATCGGAACCAGCGCCAGCTTTTTACCGGCCAACACCTTGCAGTTTGCCGGGCCAACAGGCGTCACAATCGTAGTATCCTCTAACGGGAGATTACGGGTGGCCTCATAGGCGATCAACGTGGCAATTTCACTTATAATCTCGCGAAACTCCTTAACGCCAGTATGTTTATTGCGGATTCTGGAAAGCTTGTGCTGTATCAGCGGATGATCGAGAATTTTCACCATATTATCGTTTTCGTGCATTGTGATCGCCAACCTTTGTATTAAATTACTGTTTTGTCCCGTTCCCGTTCCGCCTGGGGTCGGCGCAAATAGGAAGGCAAAAGCTGCTCTGCCGCTATGGCTTCCCCTGTGACGGAAGCAAGCGCCACGCCGACGGCCGTTTGGTTTCTTGTTTCCAAGGGTGCCAGCACGGCGGAAATCTTAAGTTTTGCCTGCACAATAGAACCGCCGTCCCCTGTTATCAAAACCGGCTCCTTCTGTTTCTCCAGCCAAGAAGCAAGCTCCTCGGCAGGCAAAGCAGAATCGGGCATAAGTCGCACAGGCTCACCGTTTTGCATTTTAAATGCAGCACCGTACACCTGCCCCGCACGGGCATCCATGGCCGCACAGACGATCCCCTGCCAGCTTCTTTGCCCATAGGCCAAAGCAAGCAGCGTCGATACAGGAACACAGAGCTTGTCCGCCGCCAGACATAGGCCCTTGACGGTGCCAATCCCTATGCGAAGCCCCGTAAAAGAGCCGGGCCCCTGGGAAACGGCAATGCGGTCTATATCTGTCAGGGCGACATCGGCAAATCGAAGAGCCGCCTCTACCATCGGCATCAGCGTAACGCTGTGGGTGTAGCCGCCATCTAAAAAGATGTGGGAAAGTGTTCGTCCATCCTCCCAAACGCACACAGAGGCGGTTTTGGCGGATGAGTCTAACGCTAGAATTTTCATGGGGTACAGCCTTTCTCCAAAAGAAGCTCTTCCTCTTTGGAAAGCCCAGTCAGCGTAATGGTGCGCGGGCCCATCCCTGCCCCTTCAATGGCCACGAAAACGGCATTCTCCGGCATAGCATCCATTACCTTTTCGGCCCATTCCACCGCAATGGCCGCACCCATTTCCAGATAGTCATACCAGCCGATGTCGTACAGCTCCTCGCTGCTTGACAGCCGATACATATCAAAGTGCAGCAACACAGGTTTTCCCTGCGCGTTATTGTATTCGTTGACGATGGCAAAGGTCGGACTGGTAACACGTCCGGCAAAGCCGAAAGCTTTTGCCATCCCTCGGACAAAAACGGTTTTTCCCGCACCCAAGTCGCCTAGTAAGCAAACCACCAAAGGGGTCGAGCGAGCTGCAAGAGCCAGCCGCCGTCCAAGGTTTTCCGTTTCCGACTCTTTATGTGTAGTAAAAACCATAATTGTCCTTCCTTGGGCCTAGAAAAGGCCGGTAATGTTGCCGTTTTTGTCAATATCGATCTGTTCGGCGGCAGCTTTGGCCGGCAGCCCGGGCATAATCATAACATCTCCCGTATAGACAACGACAAATCCTGCCCCGCTGCTTACCTTAACGCCCCGTACATTCAAAATAAAGTCTTTGGGCCGGCCTAGAAGCATCGGATTGTCCGACAGAGAATATTGGGTCTTGGCCATACAAACCGGATATTCGGAAAAGCCGGTTCTGGCCAACGTGGCCAGCTGTTTTTTAGCCTGCGGCGAAAAAGAAACGCCGGCGGCACCGTAGATTTCCTTGGCAATACGCTCAATCTTGCCTTCCAGCGGAAGGGACGTTTCATACAGCGGCGCAAAATGAGACTTCTTTTCCTCTAAAAGGCTGCAAAGCGCTTTGGCAAGGGCAACGCCGCCCTCGCCGCCTTTGGCAAACACCTCTGACAGGGCAAAAGGCACGCTCAACCGCTCGCATTCGGAGGCAACCATAGCAAGCTCCGCCTCCGTATCCGTATGGAAGCGGTTGATGGCAACCACCACGGGCACGCCAAACTTGGCAAGATTCTCTATATGGGCCGTTAAGTTCACAAGCCCCTTCGTAAGAGCTTCCAGATTTTCATTCTTTAAGTCTTCTCTGGCTTGTCCGCCGTTATATTTCAATGCCCGCACCGTGGCTACAAGCACGGCGGCATCCGGCGACAGGCCGCCAAAGCGGCATTTGATATCAAAGAACTTCTCCGCGCCTAAATCGGCACCAAAGCCGGCCTCCGTT
>DUUG01000285.1 GCA_012841675.1 Clostridiales bacterium | reverse complement strand
CATTCCCGCCATTATTTCCAAGCGGCGCCCGGGTGACCCGGCGAGGCTTGTAGCATCATCGGAAAAGGCTGCCCGGGTGCTGGGATGGCAGCCGGTTCGGACCTCCGTTGAGGAGATTATTGCCGACGCTTGGCGTTGGCATCAGAACCACCCCGATGGTTTCGAAGTATCCAAGGAGTAATATAATGAAGGAAACCAGCCGAAATATAGATACACTTGTTGCATATGCTCTCTCTGAAGGGTTAATTGCCCCGGAAGATCGGGTCTATGCCATAAATAGACTTCTGGCCGTTTTGGGGGAATCGGAATATGTTCCCGCCGAAAACGGTAATTCTACCTCGGAAATCCCTGTGCCTGCCGGCGAACAAAGGGGAAAATTCACTTCCCCACAGCCCATCTTAGATGCGCTTTTAGAGAAAGCCGCAGCAAACGGCACGTTGGAAAGCAACACCCCTGTGTATAGGGATTTGCTTGACACCGAGCTGATGGCCGGTTTAACCCCGCCGCCCTCTGCGGTAATTGCCAAATTCCGGCAGTATTATGCAGATTCTCCTGAAAAAGCAACAAGCTGGTACTACCGCTTTTCTCAGGCCACCAATTATATCCGAACCGACCGCATTGCAAGGGACGTGCGGTGGGAGTACAATAGCCCTTGGGGCGAGCTGATTATTACCATCAATCTTTCAAAGCCGGAAAAGGACCCTGTGGCCATTGCCAATGCCAAAAAGCAGAAGCAAAGCGCATACCCTGCCTGCGCCATTTGCCCGGAAAATGAGGGATATGCAGGCACGGTTACACAGGCCGCCCGCGGCAACCACCGGATTCTGCCCATTACTTTGGGCGGGGAAGATTGGTTCTGGCAGTATTCGCCCTATGTGTACTACAACGAGCACTGTATTGCCTTAAACAAAAAGCACACGCCTATGGTGATTAACCGGGCGACGTTTGGCAAGCTTTTAGACTTTACAGATATTTTCCCCCACTATTTCATCGGCTCTAACGCGGATTTGCCCATTGTGGGCGGCTCTATTTTAACCCATGACCATTTCCAAGGGGGAAAATTCCGCTTCCCCATGGCCGAAGCGCCTGTGGGGCAAACATTTGACGTGTCGGGATTGCAGGGAGTTTCCTGCGGCATTGTGGAATGGCCCATGTCGGTGCTTCGCCTTAGCGGAACAGATAAAAAGGCGATTTTGGATCTGGCGGAACAGATCTTGGCCCGCTGGAAAACTTACAGCGACGAATCGGTGGAAATTTTCGCCTTTACCGGCGACACACCGCACAACACCATCACACCTATTGCACGGCGCCGGGGCAATCAGTATGAGTTGGATCTGGTGCTGCGCAACAACCGCACAACGGATGAACACCCGTTAGGTTTGTTCCATCCTCATGCGGAAAAACACCATATTAAAAAGGAAAACATCGGTTTAATCGAGGTAATGGGCTTGGCCGTTTTGCCTGCAAGGCTAAAAAACGCGCTGTCTTCCTTGGCAGACTGCTGGGCAGGCGGAGCCGATTGCTTTGCCGAAAACGCCGAGCTTTTGCCCCACAAACCTTGGTTTGACGAAATTGCAAGCCGGGAAAAGCCGACCAGTCGAGCCGAGGCCGAGGAGATTTTAAAGCGCGAGGTGGGCCGTGTGTTTGCCGGCTGCTTAGAAGACGCAGGTGTTTTCAAGCAGACGGAAGCCGGCAGAGAGGCTTTTGTCCGGTTTGTGAAGGTTGCTTTAGAAAAGTAGTTTTACAGTAGAGACAATGGAGGGATTTTTGTGGAGGGAGCGTATCGACCGTTTACGGGGAAGCGCTGGCTGCGCGGCAATTTGCACACGCATTCTAACCGGTCGGATGGGCACTTTCACCCTGCCCGGGTAGCAATGATGTACAAACGAGCCAACTACGACTTTGTAGCCATTAGCGATCATCGGATTTACGGCGACTTTTCAGAGCTGTCTGATCCGGAATTTTTAGTGATTCCCGCCGGAGAGTTCAATGTCAATTCCAAAGACGGGGAGCGGACGCCGGCGAACCCCACCAAAACGTACCACATACTGTTTATCATGGCGGACCCGGATTCGCCCAACCGCTTGCACCACGATGCGAAGTATACGCCCGAAAACGAAGATGGCACATTTTTAGAGCGGGTTCAGAAGTTGGTGGACTGGGGCAATGAAACCGGCAATCTCGTCATCATGTCCCATCCCAACAGCGCGCGCCAGTATGAAGACTCCTCTCTTCCTTTGACGGGCTTCACCGCTTTGGAAATCCACAACAACACTTCCCATTTCTCCGAGGGAATCGGGAGAAGCGAACACCACTGGGATGCGCTTTTGCGCGCGGGCAAAAAGATCTGGGGTGTGGCTGTGGACGACGGCCATATGGGTGCGGATTACTATGGCGGCTGGATTATGGTTTCTGCCGATGAGCTTTCCATTCCCTCCATTGCTCAAGCTATACGTACGGGCAGTTTTTACTCCACAACGGGCCCGCTGATTCATGATTTATATGCAGAAAACGGGAAAATTCATGTTTCCTGTACGCCTTGCGAGCGTATTCGCTTTGTTCAATATGAAGAAAGAGGAAAAATGGTGCGTTCTTCCGACGGAACGGACAGTTTAACCGAAGCCGAAATGACGTATGCCCCCTCGGCCAAGTTCGTTCGGGTGGAATGTATTGCAAGGGACGGTTCCATAGCGTGGAGCAACCCTATTTTCATTAACGAACCGGGGCAGAAGCGGCCCGCTTCTGAGTTCCCCGTGCGCCTAAACCCCGAAAAGGAAGTTGTACCCTTAATAGGGCAGGAGATTCCCACCGTGGGCATGGCGCATTTTACGCAGAAAACGCCCCTGCGGAACGGAAAGCACTATAAAGGCTGTATTCACGCCCATACGACCCGTTCCGACGGCAAATTGGATGCGGCAGATCTTTGCAAGCTCTACCGTGAAAACGGATATGATTTCCTTTCGATTACCGATCACCGGATTTACACCAACACCACCGCCTATGACCGGGAGGATTTCCTCGTTTTGCCCGGAGTAGAGCTGGACGTTTGGTGCGGATCTTTCGACCATGATGCAGATGATGCCACAAGGCAGTATACATACCATATTAACGGCATTTTGGCAGATTACAAGTCTGGTAAGGCACTACCTGACGGCCATGTTTGGGAACGGCCCGTTTGGTCGCCAGAATGGGAAACCACCACCTCTCTGCGGGAAAAAGCGCAGGAGATCATTGATTTCCTGAGAGACCATGGCAACCTGGTTATGCTGAACCATCCCCAATGGTCGGGCAACTTGGAAAAGGATGTGTACGGCTTCCCCGGCCTGTTTGCCATGGAAATCTACAATCACGGCGCCGAGATTTCCAACGCCAACGGATTTTCTGAGCATTTCTATTCATACTGCCTGCGCAACAATATGAAGCTGTGGCAAACGGCAACCGATGATACCCATGGCATCCACTCCGCCGGCGGAGGCTGGATTGTTGTTTCCGCACCGGAGTTTACCAAAGAAGCCATTGCCGATGCCATGGCAAAAGGCCATTTCTACTCCTCCACAGGGCCGGTCATTCACGATTTCTGGCTTGACGAAAACGGCATTGTTCGCCTGACTTGTGAACCGGCTAAGAGCATTGAATTCTTTATGCCGTACACAGTCGACGGTTGGGCCATCCGCAGTCGAGGTACCCCTGTGACGAAGGGCTCGTACACGCCTGAAAAGGGCGAGATGGTCATGGCCCGCGTGACAGATTTTACCAATAAAGTAGCATGGACGAACCCCATTCTGGTAGAATGATCATAAAGTAAGTAGCTTTACAACATTGTGGCGCAAACGATAAATCCCCTTAAAAATATTTGAAAAACAGGCAAAAAGGAGAGGAATACCATGCGACTTATCACGGTAAAGGACACAGAGTGGACGTACCCGGACAGAACGGAATACCAATCCGCAGGAAAGGAACTGGCTTTACACAGCGCAAGGAACAGTTATGCAGCCTCCCAGGTGATTATTGAGTCGGTGCCGGAAAATGCGTCGGTTTCCATCAGCGCAAGTGGGGCAGTGGCGGCATTTTCGTTGGAGGCGTATGAGCTAGTTCCCGTCATGGTGGAGGACAACGCCAATTTAAACGAGAACGATTACACCGACTACATACCTTCCCGCAAGGCGCCTTATTACCTCTACGATTGCGCCAAGCCGCTGGGCGAAACCTTGACGCCCCACAGCGGAAACGCGGGGTTGTATCTGGCGTTTCAGATTCCAAAGGACACCAAGCCTGGCGTGTACGAAGGCGCTGTGACGGTATGCGTTGCTGGAGAAACTTTCGATATTCCTACAACGCTGAAGGTTTACTCTGCCTCCATACCGGATAAGGAGAGGCTTAAGGTCATCAACGGGTTCAGCACAGGCCATGTGGCCAAATACCACGGCACGGAGGACAATCCCGAGGAAACCACCCGGCTAGCCGATGCCTATCTCCGCATGCTGCGCCGCGCAAGGCAGAACATGTTGTATGTGGGCGGCGTGAAAATTACCTCCCGTCCCGATGAAAACGGAAACGGCGAGTGGGCCTTTGACTTTTCCGACCTTGTCAGCAACGTGAAGCGCTATATTTCTCTTGGCTATCAATACTTTAACATGTCCAGCGTAGGCGGCCGCAAAAGCTGGAAGGAATCCACCATTTTGGTGAGGGGTATGCCGGCCATGAGCTATGAGGCGTACCGGTACCTGTCCGCCTATTTGCCGGCATTGCAGAAAGTGCTGGAGGAAAACGGCTGGATTGACAACTTCTTTATGGGCGTTGCCGACGAGCCCAACGATGCCAACGCGACGGAGTTTCGCGCCCTTTGCGGTTTGGTTCGGAAGCTTGCGCCGAAAATCCGTCTGTTGGATGCGCTAAGCTTCACGGCCGTGCACGGCGCGTTGGATGTTTGGGTGCCGCTGAATTCCGAATATGAAAAGCACCAGAAGGAGTTTGAGGGCTTCCGCGTCGGCACCGACGAAATTTGGATGTACGTCTGCTGCGGCCCTCGTGGAGAGGGGTATATTAACCGCTTTATGGACTACCCCTTGCTGTCGACTCGGTATCTGTTCTGGGGCAACTATAAGTATGACCTGAAAGGCTACCTCCACTGGGCGGCCAACATCTATCAACCCGGACAGAACCCCTTTGAGCAGAACTGTCCCGAGCATCGCAATGCCGATTCGGTCTGTATTCTGCCGCCGGGCGACACCCACATTGTCTACCCCGGCAAGGGAGAGCCTTGGATGTCTCTGCGGCTGGAGGCCCAGCGCGCTTCGGCAGAGGATTATGAGCTTCTCTGCCTCATTGCCGAACGTGACAAAGCCAAAGCCGATGCCATCTGCGCCCAAGGATTTAAGAAATTTAACAACGTGGACTATGATGTAAACCGGTTTGAAGAAACCCGAAAGGCGCTTTTAGAAGCCGCCAGCGAGCTTGAGCAGTAAAGGATATACCTTTACACCACTTTTAGAACAATGGGACGGACAAGATTTGCATTTATGCATCTTATCCGTCTCTTTTGTTATGGTGCGGGGCAGAGAGGATTTTCTAAACCGCATTTTAAGTTCCATAAAAATATAAGCCCACAGATGAAAAATGCGTCTGTGGGCTTTGT
>DUUG01000284.1 GCA_012841675.1 Clostridiales bacterium | reverse complement strand
CCGCGGATGCGGCCGGCGGAATAGAAGCTGTGGAAGGCAGCGGAAAGCTCCACCAGATACCTTGTCATGCGGGAAGGATCCCGGTCGCGGGCGGCCAGGCGGATCTCCTCGGGAAGAAGGGCAATCTTTTTAACAAGATCCTTTTCCTCCGGCAAAGCCAGCAAAGAAAGGTCGGTGTTTTCGCAGGCAGAAGGCAAAACGCCCTCCTCCGCCAGTTTTGCCAGCATGGTGCAGATGCGCGCATGGGCATACTGGACGTAATAGACCGGGTTGTCGCTTTCCTGTTTGACGGCCAAATCCAGATCAAAGTCCAGATGCGAATCGCAAGAGCGATAGTTGAAGAAGAACCGGGCGGCGTCCACGCTGATTTCATCCAGCAGGTTGGAAAGGGTGATGGCATTGCCTGTCCGCTTTGACATGCGGACGACTTCGCCGTTC
Source organism: Clostridiales bacterium (assembly GCA_012841675.1). Classification (GTDB taxonomy): domain Bacteria; phylum Bacillota; class Clostridia; order Oscillospirales; family QAMX01; genus DUUG01. The sequence goes on along the minus strand of DUUG01000284.1, from coordinate 7,949 downwards.
TGCATCAGATTGACAAGCTGATACAGCACAAACTCCAGCCGCTTGCCGTCGATGCCAAGGGCCTCCAGCCCTGCGCGGAAACGAACCGTATGCCCGTGGTGGTCGGCGCCTAGAAAGTCAATGGCTTTATCAAAGCCGCGCTCTTCCAGCTTGTTTCTGTGGTAGGCAATATCCACGGCATAGTAGGTGTAGAAGCCGTTGGATTTAACGAGTACCTCGTCCTTTTCCATACCAAGCTCGGTGCCCTTAAGCCATTTGGCCCCGTCTTTTTCGTAAAGCATGCCCCGATCTTCCAAAAGCTGCATGGTTTCGGCCACATAACCGCTGTCATGAAGGGAGGTTTCCAAAAACCACTGGTCATACTCAACCTTATACCGGGCCAGATCGGCCTTCATCTGCGCAATATTTTTGGCAAGGCCAAACGCAATGAGTGCCTTGCGCCGTTCTTCTTCCGGAACGGAAAGAAGCGCATCGCCGTGTTCTGCGGCGTAAGCCTTTGCCAAGGCAATAATATCCGCGCCATGGTAGCCGTTTTCGGGGAATTCTACGGCGTCCTCCCCCTTGAAATGCTGGATATACCGGGCTTCCAGCGACTGGCCTAACAAGGCTACCTGATTGCCCGCATCGTTGACATAAAACTCGCGCCACACCTTGTAGCCGGCCTTTTCCATGACGGAAGCCAGCGTATCGCCCAACACGCCGCCCCTTGCGTTGCCAAGATGCATAGGGCCGGTGGGGTTGGCAGAAACGAACTCAATCAAAACGGTTTTGTTGCGCCCTTCTTTGATAGATCCGTACTTCGGACCCATTTTTTCCACCGTTTTCAGCACTTCCGCATACCATTCGGCGCTGAAAAATGCGTTGATAAACCCAGGCCCGGCAACCTCGTACCGAGAAAAGTACGGGTAGGGCTCCATATGCTCTAAAATGGCCTGTGCAATCTGCTTGGGCGCCTTGCGCTGCGGCTTGGCCAAAGCCAACGCCGAGGGGGAAGAAAGATCGCCGTTGGCGGCATCCTTCGGAATCTCCACCGCCGGGGCAAAATCCTCCACCGCCGTCAATACGCCGGCGGAAACGGCCTTCTCAAACGCCGCCGATACCACATGAGCCAATGCGTTTTTTGCTTCCTGATATAAACTGGTTGCCATAGAAATAGAAAACCTCATTTCTTCACTTTTGTGCCACTGGCTTACTTACTGGGGAAGAGAATCCCCCGCCTTATGCACTTTCAACTCAAACCGGTTATACCCGGTCAACACATGGTCAATTTCCACGGAATAATCCACGGCAAGCCTGCCGCCCTTATCATCTAGATCAATGTCCACAGACGAGGCATTCACACCTACTAATAAGGTGCCTGCGGGCGTTTCGTATAACGCCAGATGCTTCTGCCCCTTTTCAAAAATCATCTGCGTGGAAAAACGGCCCGTTCGCATCATGGTTATCCGCCGCCCCTCCACAGAAAGACGCGTTTCTGTTCCCTCCATGCCGGTCAGTTCCGTTTCGATATAGGAAATTTCATATCCCGTATCACTTTTATAAAATTCGCCTGCCGTGATAAACTCGATTACATCGTCCTCATCGTCGGTGTTTTGCGCACCCCGAATGGATATCATCACCGACTTTTCATCGGCTTTCTTTGTATTCACAGGTTACCCTCTTTCGATTTCTATTTTTGTAACGCTTCCGGCCACCGGCCTCTGTAAAAACCGTGCGGCAGACAAGGCAAAGCCCTCTACGCTGTCGGTTACGAAGTATTTCGCCGTTCCCAAAGGACGGTCGGCAGCGCCTTCTTTCTTTTGGGCAGACGCGACAAACTGCACGGCTTCCGCCCCGGGGTTGATAAGCGCCACGCCGCTTCCCATATGCGCGCCGATGACATCCGCCAAAAGCGGATAGTGGGTACAGCCTAATATCACCGTATCCACGCCTGCGTTCTGAAGGGGTTCTAAATACTCGGACACCACCAGTTCCACCACCTTGTCCCCCTGCTGAAAGCGGCCGGCTTCCACCAGCGGCACAAAAAGCGGGCAAGCAACGGAAAAACACTCTGCCGAAGGCAGAAGCTTGGCTATCCGCTTCTCATAAGCACCGGAAGCAATGGTAGCCGGCGTTCCCAACACGCCGATTTTGCCGTTTTTCGTTCGGGCCACCGCCGCTTCCGCCGCCACATCCACCACACCCGTCACAGGCACAGGCGGCAGCTTGGCTTTGCCCAAGGCAACCGAGCTAACCGTGCCGCAGGCAACGATAATGCGCTTGACATTTTGCCCCATGAGAAAAGCAAAGGCCTGCTCGGTATATTTAATAATGGTTTCCGTCGAGCGGGTGCCGTATGGCACACGGCCCGTATCGCCCAGATACACAATATCCTCGCCCGGCAAAAGGGTCAGAAGCTCTTTGACCGCCGTCAGCCCGCCCAATCCGCTGTCAAACACGCCGATGGGGCGATTGTCCGGTCGAACCGCCATGCCTTACGCCTCTTTTCCCAGTAAAATGAGTTTTGTAATCAGCTCAGAGTACGGAACCCCCGCCTTGTCAAACAGCTTGGGGTACATGCTGATCTTGGTAAACCCCGGTAGGGTGTTAATTTCATTGAAAATCACACGTTCGTCTTTTTTGCGGAAGAAAAAGTCCACGCGGGACAGACCCCTACAATCTAATAAGCGAAATACGGCCAAAGCCGTATTTCGAACCTCCTCTTTCTTGGCCTCGCTAATAGGCGGATCAAAGGAAAGGCCGCTGGTGCCGTCAATATATTTCGATTCGTAGGAGTAAAAATCCCGGGAAGGTAAAATCTGCCCCACACCGGAGGCAATAGGCTCGTCATTGCCCAAAACGCCGACTTCCAGCTCCAGTCCGTCGACAAACTCCTCCACCAGCACCTTGCGGTCAAATTGAGCGGCGTGTGAAAGGGCTTCCTCTAACTGCCGCCGGTCGTAGGCCTTGGAAACGCCGACGGAAGAGCCCGTATTGGCCGGCTTGACAAAAACAGGATAGACAAACTGATCCTCTACCTGGCAAACAACAGCCGCCATGTCTTCTTCGATTTCCTTTTTATATACCAAAAGCCACTCCGCTTGGGCAATTTCCGCCCGCTCGCAAAGCATCTTGGTAAACGCCTTATCCATACAAATAGCCGACGAGGTGACCGAACTTCCCACAAAGGGGATGTTGGCCAGACGGAACAGCCCCTGCATGCTCCCATCCTCGCCGTTTTCTCCGTGCAGCACCGGGAAAACACAGTCGGGGCGGATCCATTTGCTTCCCGTCCAAATCCCGGCTTCTTCTCCCCTGCTCGGTGAGAACACCACAGGCACAGAGGCGGGATGGTTAACCCAGGCTCCGTTTTCAATTTCCTCCGTTTCACAGCTTGTCAAAAGCCATCTGCCGTCTTTCGTAATACCGACGGGCAGAACGTCGAAACGAGAACGGTCAATAATGTCAAGCAGCGACCGCGCCGAAGCACAGGAAACCTCATGCTCGGGGGAAACGCCGCCAAAAAGCACGCAAACTAATGTTTTTTCCATATATCGTATCTCCCTTAATTCCTGATATTTTAGCATAGAACGGGCAAAAATTCAACCTACGAAAGTCTTCTAACCGCCTCTTTAAACGCTTTTCCCCGCTCCTCAAAATTGGCAAAGGCGTCAAAAGACGCACACGCCGGCGATAACAGCACCGCCTCGCCTGCTCGGGCGGTCTTCGCGGCAAGCTGTACCGCCTGCTCTAAGTTTTCCGCATGGGAGATTTCGGGATAGCCGGGCCGATATTTCGGGTGAGATACAACGGCGTTTTCGATTTTTTCCGCCGTATGCCCCGTTAGGATTAAATGCCTTACCGTTTTAATCACAGACTCGGCCATAGGCTCAAAGGGGATATGCTTATCATATCCTCCGGCCAGCAAAACCACCGGTCTTGTAAAGCAGGACAATGCCGCTACTGTCCGGGAAGGCGAAGAATCAATGGAGCTGTTGTAATACGAGACGCCGTTATATTCTCGGACAAACTCCATCCGGTGTTCCACGCCCCCGAAGGTCTTTGCCACCTTCTGTATATGCTCCGGCTCGGCAAGACCGACGGTTGCACCAATAGCCGCCATCATATTCTGCACATTGTGCCGCCCGGGCAAAATCATGTCTTTTTCTTCTAAAACGGGCGTTCCGTTCCGATATATAACCCCGTCTTTGGCGTAAATCCCCTTCGTAGGCTCTGCCTGATCGGAAAAAGCCAGGGTTCTGCCCTTTGCCTTTTGTAAAAAGCTCCGGGTGTAATCATTATCAAAGTTGGCAACCAGCAGGTCGGAAGACCGCTGAAACGCAAAAATGGCCTCCTTTGCCGTGACATATTCGTCCATATCCGTATGCTTGTCGAGGTGATTAGGCGCCACATTCGTTACCACCGCCACAGACGGGGACTTTCCCATATCCATAAGCTGGAACGAAGAAAGCTCTACCACCGCAATGCTATCTTCCGTCATTTTCGGAATGACGGGCAAAAGGGGTGTTCCGATGTTGCCGCCTAAGTAAACGGAATGACCGGCCGTTTCCAGAATTTTGGAAACTAAAGCCGATGTCGTGGTTTTGCCGTTGCTTCCTGTAATGCCAATTACTTTACAGGGGCAAAGGGCAAAGAAAAGTTCCATTTCGGAAGTGATAATGCTTCCGTTTGCGGCGGCTTTCCTAAGGGCAGGCAAAGTCGGCAACAGCCCGGGCGAGCGGATGATACTTTCCTCATCCATGTTTTCCATATGCGTCTCGCCCAGATGAAACTGTATGTTATACTCCCTCCAGTCGAAGGAATCCTCCTGCAGCTTAAGGTCAGTTTTGCTGTCTCTTATGGAAACAACAGCCCCCGCCCGGCACAAAAGAGGCAACAACGGGCGGTTGGAAACCCCAAACCCCAAAAGCGCCACACGTTTTCCGGCCAAAGAGGCAAAATATGTTTCATATGCACTTGCCAAAAAATCGCCTTCTCTCCTGCTATAAAAATATGAAACCTGTCAACATTCACACATTGTATACAGTAATCTTTATTATAGTCCTTTAACGCCTGTTTTTCAATTGTTTTCTGCTTGCCTTGTGGTTTGATACCTTGTATAATACATACTGGAATTTATTGGCGGTCGGTCCGGCCGCGTTTCCGGAACAAGGAGGAGAATGACCATGTCGAATGTAAATCTTGCCATTATCGGCCAGGGCGGCCGGGGTTTTGGCCTCATGCGGCTGATTATGGAAATGGAAGACGTCAATATTGTCGGCGTATGTGACGTTTACCAAGACCGAGTGGATCGTGCCGTGACTACGCTGAAAGAAGCCGGCAAGCCTGCCCCTGTGGCAACGCAAAACTACCACGAGCTTCTGGCCCTTTCTAATGTGGATGCCGTTTTGATCGCTACTTCCTGGCAGACACATATGCGCATCGCCATTGACTCTATGAAGGCCGGCAAATACGTGGCCAGCGAGGTCGGCGGCGCCTGCTCTCTCGACGAAGTCTGGGAACTGGTGCAGACCAGCCGGGAAACGAAAATGCCCTGCATGATGCTGGAAAACTGCTGCTATGGCCGGGAAGAGCTGGCGCTTTTGAACATGGTCAAGCAGAACGTGTTTGGCGAGCTGATCCACACCCGCTGCGGCTATGAGCATGACCTGCGCGAGGAGGTGGCCAAGGGCCATATTAACCGCCACTACCGTCTGGACAATTATATGCACCGCAACGGAGATGTATATCCCACCCACGGTTCCGTGCCCATGGGAAAAATGCTTAACATCAACCGGGGTAACCGGTTTGTAAGCCTTACTTCCATGGCAAGCAAGTCTCGGGGCTTAAACGAATGGATTAAAGATAACCTGCCTGACGTGGATTACCTCCAAAATTACCCCTTCGCCTTAGGCGATGTGGTAACCACCATCGTCAAATGCGCCCACGGGGAAACCCTCGTCATGACCCACGACACGACCCTGCCCCGCCCCTATTCCCGCGGCGGTTTAGTACAGGGCACCAAGGGCATCTGGATGGAGGAAAACTATTCCATCTACTTAGACGGTATTAGCCCCGAACACAAGTGGGAGCCTTTTGCCCCCTATCTGGAAAAGTACGAACACCCCCTTTGGAAATGGTATCAGCAGGAAGGTATCCGCGGCGGCCATGGCGGCATGGACTATCTGACCCTTCGCGCCTTCCTCGAAAGCGTACAGGCCCAGTGCGACACGCCCATTGACGTGTACGACTTTGCCGTCCACGCGGCGTTGACACCGCTGAGTGAGCAGTCCGTCGCCTTAGGCGGCATGCCCCAGGCCTTCCCCGATTTTACCAACGGCGCTTGGCTCGTCCGCCCGGCAGAGCGCAAATGGAAATACAGCTTGACCGAAATTTGGGACGGGGAGTAAGAAAGCCGCTGCTTAGTTGAAACCTTTTAAACCGATCAACCATAGAAAAACACCGGAACAGGAAAATATCTGTTCCGGTGTTTTTTTGATCTTCCTAGGGAAAATCTTCCCTAACGGCGGGCAAAAATGGGGTTCACCTTGCCGATTTTTGCCATTATGGCGTGACTTTTTCCAACGCAAGATACGGAAACGTATTCTCGTACGCCCCAAGGGCGGCAGGCAGGTTTACCTGCATGGTATGCCCCTCCCACTCAAAAAAAATGAGATAATCATAGGGGTTTCCTTTATCATCCGGGGCCGTTGCCACATAGTAAACCTGATCCCCATCCTGAAACTTATCATAGGAGATATTATTTCTTTCCAGCATATCCAACTTATCTTGAATGGATGATTCTCTAAACCAAGCGTATACTGCTTCATACCCACTGGGATCTTCTTCGTATTGGATCAATACATAGTATTCCTCTCGCACATGCACCGTTTTCACTGTTGCATGGATGGGCGTTTTGGGGCGGATATAGTAAGCCGGCAAGTTGGAATCAGCCGATTTCTGCATACTGACTTGCAAGATGGCGCTTTCTAGCTCACCAAGTGATTCAAATGAGTCCATAACAAGGGCATCCGGTGGGTCTGTCGTAGCTGTCGTTCCAGAGTCAGGAAAGGAGGTTCCACAACCCGTTAAGGTAATACCCAGAAACATAATAGTAAAATATATTATATAATGATTCTTTTTCATTGAAGTACCCTCCTAATGAGCATTCACATTAAAATCTGCATGACAATTATTACACCATATGTTTCGCGTGTGTAAACTTAGGGGAACTGTATCATAACTTCCTTTCATTATGCAATCACCTGCGCTACATGGATTATCAATAATATTATCTGTACAGCCAAAACAATGTGATAGTTCATGCTGTATAAAACGAACTCTTTGTATTTCCGTATAGTTTGTCGTGTTTGTCGTTGTTACATAAGCACCGTTTAACCAAGCAAGGCCTAGGGAACCTCCTCCGTGCGTTGTTCCGACTCTGCAAAATCTAGCTGCAAACAGAGCCACATTGAGATCATAACTGCCCAACTGATAAGTATTAGCTATGTGATAAAAATTTTTTAAATCATTCTTGTGATGAATCGAGGTGGTATCATCATTGACACAGGGACTACCACACACTGCATCTGTACACATAGTAGTTTTGGATGAGCAATAAGAAGCTGGTGTATTATATATGTGTACAATCGATGCATCAAGCATAAGTGACCATTCACGTTCAAAAGCTTCAGCTGCCCAACCAAAATCAGTTGTCGCTTGCGCGAATGATGATGTACCGAATGTTGATCTATACGTCGGATCTATTTGCACTCTTACATCAAGGTGTTTGTAATATCTAGCTGGTTCAACCGCTTGGGTTGAAATAGTCAGAGAGGCAACTGTTATAATAGCGACTAAAACTAGCGTTCTGAACCTCTTCACAATATATCCTCCTTTATATGTGCATGACTACTCAATTGTGGAGAGCAGCTGATGCAAATGGCGGACAATCCATCCATGCTCACCCT
>DUUG01000283.1 GCA_012841675.1 Clostridiales bacterium | reverse complement strand
CGCAGGCAGCCAAATAGTAAGGAAGGCGCGCGGCAAACAGCTCTTTCCGCTTACAAAGGTCCCCCGAAAGGGGCCTGCCCTCTGTGGGAAGGGCGGAAATAGGCCGCTCCAAAAAGAAAACCAGCCCGTTTTGCCGCAAATGGCGAACATTTTCCGGCCTAAGGATGGCCCCGCCCCCAGTGGCGATGACACAGCCCGTTTGAAACGCCGCTTCGGAAACGGCCTCCGTTTCCAAATCGCGGAAATATTTTTCGCCCTCTTGGGCAATAAGCGCAGGAATGGACATTTGCGCTTTCTGCTCCACCATAGTGTCCGTATCGATGAGTTCTCGGCCCAACGCTTTTGCCAGCAGCGCGCCGACAGTGCTTTTTCCGCTTCCGGGCATTCCTATAAGGACAATATTGGTCATTTCCTCTTGTAAAAAAGCCAACACTTCCTCGACGGTTTCGTCGGGAATTTGCTTTTTCATAAACTGCTCCGCACTTCTTACCGCCTGTGCCACCAGCATGGAAAGGCCGCCTGTGTGCAGTATCCCAAGCTCCTCCGCTTGATGAAGCAGCGCCGTCTGCAAGGGGTTGTAAATCACATCTACCACGCCGGAAAGCCTTTTAAACACCGTCAAATCCACCGGCGAACGCTCTACGTCAGGATACATGCCCACAGGTGTGGTGTTCACCAGAATATCCGCATGGGAAAACTCCGGCAAGTCGTCATACGTCACCGGCCCGCTTCGGGAGACGATGACAATCTCCGCCGCCCCTTCTTTTTTTGCCGCCGCAACGGCGGTTTTGGCCGTTCCGCCGCTTCCTAAAATAACCACTTTCTTCCCGGCAAGGGAAATCCCCACCCGCTTAATCATATAGAGAAAGCCGAATAAATCCGTGTTGTCGCCGATGAGTCGCCCGTTTTCGTCCATAACAAGCGTGTTGACGCTTCCGACGGCCTTTGCCGTTTCCGTCAGCTCGTCGCAAAAAGGCATGACTACTTCCTTATACGGAATGGTCACGTTTAGCCCGCAAAATTCCCGCTTGGTAAGAAGGCTTGCAACCTCTTCCTTTGTAATACTGTAAAGGGCGTAGTCGGTAATGCCCAAACGGTGGTGAATGGGGGCGGAGAAGCTGTGTCCCAATCGGCCGCCGATTAACCCAAACGTAATCCTACTCATGGCATCTCCGCATAGGCGCCCAACATCTGGCACGTTTCCAGTTCCCGAGTAATTTCTTCGAGGAATGCGGCCATACCGGGAGCTGTTATATCGGCGTCAATATCGAAATAGAATAAAAATTCAAAATCCCGTCCGGGGATGGGGCGGCTTTCCAGCTTGGTGACATTCATGCCCATGGCGGAAATTTTCGCCATCAGCTGGAACAAAGCACCCGGCAGGTTAGGCAACGTCAGCATTAAACTAATTTTATTGGCACCGGGATAGATTTCCATATCCTTGGCAATGCAAAGGAAACGGGTGAAGTTGTCGCTTTGGTTCTGCACGTTCTCCCGCTCAATGTGCAAATCATAAAGGGCGGCGCACCGGCGGGAGGCAATGGCGGCAATGTCCTTTCGGCCGCTTTGGGCCACAAACCGGGCCGCCGCCGCCGTATTTTCAAACCGGGTGACCTTCCATTCCCCATGCTGCTGTAAAAACTCGCTGCACTGGGAAATGGCCTGCTCGTGGGACACGACCTCCCGAATATCGGAAAACTTCGCCCCCTTGGGCAGCAACAGCGCATGGTCAATTTTCAGCCTTACACTGCGCACCACATAGAATTTATGCTTTTTCATCAGGTCGTACACGGTGGAAACCGAGCCTGCCAAGCTGTTTTCAATGGGCAAAATTCCATACTTACACAAGCCCGTTTCCACGGCTTTAAATACGCCCTCAAAGGTGCTGGAATATAAAATCCGCGCCATGGGAAACAATTTGTCGCACGCCTGCTGGGAATAGGCACCTTCCGTTCCTTGACAGGCCACATCCGCCCGGGAAGGGAAAGCATCTTTCTTGGCCGCGGCAATTTTCTCTTCCCATTTTTCTTCGTTTTTGTAATACACATGGGTTTGGGCGTTTTTGCTGGCGGCTAAGATGGCGGAAAAGACCAGCTTGGCGTACGTTTCGTTTTTATCCCCCGCCCGTTCCGCCATGCGGTTTAAAATCTCCCGCTCTCTTGCCATATCCAGAATGGGAAGCCCCTGTCCCTTCTTTTCCTCCCCGATGGCACGGGCAATATCTAACCGCTCTTCCAGCAGTTGGATAAATTGCTCGTCAATCTCGTCAATGCGTTTCCGCAAGTTTTCTTTTTCCACGGTAAATCCCCCTTTATTGGCTTTGGCAAATTACTGCTCCAGCAAGAGATCCAAAATTCCGATAGCCGCCGCCGCTTCCACCGCCGGCACCGCCCTAGGCACAATGCACGGGTCATGCCGCCCGGCCACGGCCAGCATGGTTTCCTCCCCGGTGGTAAGGTCCACCGTAGGCTGCTCTATGCCGATGGAGGCCGTCGGCTTAAACGCCGCTCTG
>DUUG01000282.1 GCA_012841675.1 Clostridiales bacterium | reverse complement strand
TTCGGCCTGCCTGTACTTTTACGTCCACGGCGCTCGACGTAAAGACCTTCTGAGCCTTCTTCCAGGTAGATGCGCTCCCATGCTGCAACTCGCTTGTCATCCACGTCGAACTGTCGAACCGCTTCACAATAGCTTAGTCTTTCTCGATACATAGTTTCAACTACCATCTGTTTGAATTCTGCTGTGTATCGTTTGTTCGGTACTCCTTTTGGCATAATAACACCCCAATCGTTATTCAGTATACCATACTGTCTAACAATTGGGGTGCAGTTCATTTGTGCCCGAATTTTTTTACTTTCTTAGAACCACGCCGGCGAAAGAGAACGCCGGAATATCGGATAAGACGACTCGGTTTCCTTCCAATGTGCCCGTACAGTTTAGAAATTCCGCCTTTTTCCATGTTTCGCCAAGGGAAAGAGTTGGCGTTAACACGGAATCTTCAAAAAAGTTCCAAAGGCCCACGGATAAAGAACTTTCGTCTTTCTTCGTCTGCACGTAAAGATCCGGATGGCCGGGGATATACACGTCCGGCAGGCGCTTTCTAAGCCAAGTAAGACACTTATAAAGCTGTTCCTGGCGGTAATAGTTGCGGAAAAGCATGGAAATGTCGCACACGTATTTGGCCACAAAGGGATAGACAAGAAAACGCTGCTTCTGACCGTTTTCATAGAGGAAGGAAACGGCCTTCTCCGTTCCGCCGCGCAACTCGCTAACCACCTCGGCATCTGCTTTCGGCTCAAAAGTATAACAGGTTGCGCCGCTGATTCCGTACATGCCGGAACGGAAGGCGATTTCTTCGTCCTTTTCCGGGAAAAACTCAGAAGTGGCTTTGATTTTGTCGCCGATTTCGGCAATGCCTATGTCAAAGCCGCGCTCATGGAGAATTTTAGCGGCCACACCGTCTAAAATAGCACCGTGGGCAATGGTTTCCTCTGTGGCGTGACGAGCGCTTTCGCCGAATAGAATGGTCACATCCGGTTCGTCATACTGCATGGGGATGGAGTTATCGCAGAGGAACCGCGCGGCAAAGGGGAAGAAATCGGCGGCAATTTCCTCTCCGCCGGGGAAGGTTTCGGGCAGTTCGGAATCTGCCAGCTTATGCATAGGCTCAAAAACCCGAACGCCGGCCGGTTTCTTTTTCGCAAAATGCGTTTCGATTAGAGCATAAAGGGGCAGGTTTTTCTCGTGGTGATCCACATAGCCCCGCTCATAGAAGGGCATACAGCCGTAGTCTAGCATGTATTTTAAAATGCCGCTGGCTCGACCGTCGGCCCGCAGCGCCGTATCGAACCCTTCCAAGAAAGCAGAAGGCACCGTATGCCGCGGCCGGGGGAAAACGTCGCCCTCGTGAAACACTTCGATGTTGTCAAGGCCTATGTGCTGGCTACACCAAGTAAGCTGCATACGGGAAACCTCCACCACGTTGGCCAGCTTAAAGCGAAAGCTTTCCCGCCTGGCCCAATAAGGGGCGCCGATCAGGCGCAAAAACGGCTTTGTCTGCCCGGCAAAGGCTTTGGCAAGGGCGATGGAATCCACCCCGTCAATATCCCAAGTGGACAAAACGGCGCAATGCCCCAGGCGAATGGAAGGGTCCACCTCGTCCACTGCTTGGCGAAGCCTTCTGGCCAATCCAAGCAGCGATTCGCCGTTTGCCTGCATCCAGGCGTTCCGGTACGGATTGGGATTTCCGGATAAGGCTTTTTCGCAAAGCTCCTCTCGGGTTAAGGCATCAACGCCTAAAATTTCTTTGACACGCTCTAGGTGCAAGGGGCAGAAGCAGCCAATCTTGCCAGAGCGGTAGCCAAGCCGATAGTCATCGTCCAGCATGATCATTTTTGCACCGGTTTTGGCAATGGCCGCCACCCACTGGGCAAATTCTTCGGCATAGTCATGGTCAAAGGGGCAGAAGGAGTCGTTGGAAATGTGGCCATTTGCCGGTACGATGCGTTGGAAGCTCTTATGCTCATACCCGCCGCCGCCATGACCTAAACTGGAAATCCAGACGCCGACTTCATATCCATGCTCCTCAAAAAAGGGGCGATGACGGCGTATAAAATCAAGACCGTATTCCTTGCTTTCGGCGCTGTCTACGCTTCGGCAGGGGCAGAGGAACACCCGGTCTGCCTTGGCTCGTTTCAGTTCATGCAGTGCTTGAGAACGCCATTTTTCAGACCCGTCGCCAATCAGCGGAATGGATAATTTATACATAACACAGGCTCCTTACAGGGCTCGTTGGAACCCTTTACCAAATATTTCGCTGGAATTGGATATAAAGATAAAGGCACTCCGATCTATCGTGTAGACAAAATTGCGCAGATCCCGCGCTTGCACCCGGTTTAACGCGGTCAACACAACGGTTTTTTTCTGGCCGGTAAAGCTGCCGCTTGCTTCCCAGAGGGTGGCCCCGCGATGCAGGCGGTTGTTGATATAGGCGATAATTTCCTCCGGGTAATCGGTCACAATCATCAGGCTCTTTTTTAGATTGATGCTTTCAATGACCGCATCCACCACAATGGCTTTCATAAGCAGACCCAAAACGGAAAAGAGCCCCGTTTCGATGCCAAACACAAACAAAGCCGAAGCCGCTATAACGAAATCCACGGCCAGCAGGGCTTTGCCAATGTCAAGGGAGGTGTATTTCCGCAAAATCATGGCGGCAATGTCCGTGCCGCCTGTACTGGCGTTAAAGTTAAACAAAATAGCAGACCCAACAGCCGGCAATAAAACGGCAAATATAAGCTCCAGCATGGGCTGGCTGGTAAGCGGCGCTTTCAGCGGGTAAAGCGTTTCCAACAGCGAGACCATGACGGAAAACAGCAGGCTACAGTACACGGTCTTAATGCCAAAGCTGCGGTTGATGAATATAAAGCCGAGCACAAGAAACAAAAGGTTCAACAGTGTAACGAGCAGTCCCGGCGTCAAAAAGGGCAAGAGCCTGCCCAGCAAAACGGAAATACCGCTGACGCCGCCGGTAGAAAAGTTGTTGGGGAATTTGAAAATGGCCACGCCGACAGACGTTAAAGTGGTGCCTAAAGTCAACAAACTATAATCCCGAAGGATTAACCAAGCCTTTCCGAGCCGTTTCTTTTGCATAGCTAAGCCCCTAGTAGATAAGTTGATAATCGCGGCTTCGAATCAGCGTTGCCAGCTCGGCTTCCGTTTTCGGCAAAACTTTCGAACGGATGCCGCCGCGGCCGACATGCGTCGGATGATGCACATCCGTGCCGGAGGTGGCAATTAGATCATATTTTTTCGCATACGCCATGGCCTGTTCATTGCGAGAGTTGTGGTTGGGGTGCAAATTATAGCCCTCAATACCGTCCACGTCCGCAGGCCCTGTGCGTACCATGTAAGAACGGAAGGGATGTGCTTGCACAACAACGATGCCGTATGTATGGGCAAAAGACAAAAGCTCTGCCGGGCGAAGGGAAAAGACATTGTCCAAAGCCCGGAAAAATTCGCGGTTCATGCCAAACAGCAGGTATTCATTGTTGAGCATCGTCAGCGAAAGCTCAGCGCCGTAAAGAACCGTAAGCCCTAGTTTTTCGCCGACTTCCTTTGCTTTATAGTAACCGTTTAAGAAGCGGTCAATTTCCGCCTCCCGCTCGGCAGAAAGATTAAAGGTGTCGATTCGAAGATGGTCGGTGACATGCAGGAGATGATACCCCGCGGCGGCCACTTCTTTGGCCAAGTCGGCGCCCGAAATAGCGGAGCAGGGGGAGATGGGGCTTGTGTGGGTGTGCAATTCGAGTTTGTAAGGGTAATTTTCTTGCAAGTGGATCTATCCTCATTTCCGTGTTGCCTACTAGTCAAAAGGCCAGGCGGCAAGCTGATGATTTTCTTTGATAAAAACGCTTCCTTCGCCCGGCTCGAACCGTCCGCCGGCGCCCAAAGAAAAATGCGCTTTCACAATGCCAAGATCAATTTTTTGGTAGGAAAAACGGGCTTCGTTCTGCACAAAAACGGAGCTTTCTTTCCAAATAAAGCGGGTGGGATGCAGGTTTCGAGCCGTGGGCGCTTTGGAAACGGCATAGATGCCGGCCATAAACCATTCCGGAGGCGGCTCGTCTGCCTCATACAAGGCTTCCATGGGCTTATTTGCCCGGTGGAGGGCCTTGCGGACAATTTTCTCTCTGGCGGTCAGCTCCTTTGGTGCAAACCCCACCGCCACAACGCAGACTTGTTTTTCGAAAGGATGCAATTGATACAAGGGATACTCCTTGTCAAAGGAACCGCCGACCCAGCAGGTGGCAAGCCCCATGCGAGTGGCAGAAAGAACCAGCAGCTCACCAAAATAACCGAGCTTTTCGTGAAGAAACGGGTCCTCCGCCGGACCAGCTAAGGAAATGACACTTTTAACACCGGTTAAAAGCCCATATGTATGGGAAAGTCGCGCAAACGCACCGCTTCCGTCTTGCACAAAGCGGATCGAAAGCCCGCCTAATTTGTTGACAACGGCAATGTTTTCATCTAATTGCGCAACAAGGGCGGGGGGAATGGGATTGTTTGTAAAACTTCGGCGGGATATGCGAGTTTCCACGGCCTGCATAACTGTCATAAGCGGTTTCCTTTCTAAATAACACAGCAAACCCAAGCTCAATTTTTTATATTATAGCATAAATCCAGAGGAAAGAAAACGGACGAAAGATTCACGGCATTTGTCATTTTTTACATATATTCTGAGGGAATGGGCAAAATAGCAAAACAAACGCCAAGACCGTGAAAAAGAGAGAAAAGGGCTTGTAATTTTAAGGATATTGTGATATTATACTTAGGTATTTGTGCAATGTCGCCGGATATTTCCGCCAGAGCACAAAAATCAGCATTCCTCTGCCGCGTAACGGGAAATCCCCCGGCGAGCATGAATGTTCCGTTACGGAAAGGATGACAGTTATGGATCTCATTAAGGAGCTGACGACGCCTTATCTGCGTCAGGACGGACAGACCGTCAGCGTAGGCGACACAGTAAAAGTCCACGTAAGAGTTAAAGAAGGATCTCGCGAGC
>DUUG01000281.1 GCA_012841675.1 Clostridiales bacterium | reverse complement strand
GGCCAACGTCGCCGAACATGAGGCCGAACAGAAGCGGCATGGTAATGGCCATAAGCCCTGTCGGGTCGACTTCGTTGTAGGCGGGAAGGCCATAAGTTGCCACAAGGGACTCAAAGGGCCGGAACAGCTTGGGATTCTTCAGAAGAATCGGCGGGTTGGCGCTTTCCTGCGGCAAACTTTTCGCACTTTCCAGCGTGCAGGCAATTTGCGGGTTTTGCGCCACGGCCTCGGAAAGCCGAGGCACAGAATCGTCCGGCACCCAGCCCACAAGATAAAATAGCTCATTGGTGTGGGCGGCGAACCGGCGAATTTCGTGGATTTGGGAAGTAAAGGTCAGGTAGGAATAATATGACAGAAGTTTTTCCCGGCTTGCCTCAGCAAGGTCCTTTCGGAGGAATGTCAGCTTGCTAAGCTCTGCCTTTGCGGCTTCCATTGCCACAGCAATCGACTTTTCCGCCTCGGCCGGTGTGCCGCTGGCATGGTTGGAGATACGGCTTCTTTCAAAGTGCAGGGAAAGCAGCAGCGCATCCGTTGATTCCTCGTTGGTCCGGGTGGTGAGATAGAACCCGTAAACATACTCTTTTTCAAAGGAAGTGGGCACAAATATCAACTGGGGGTTCTTCTCCAAATTGAGATGGTACAGCTTGTAAGTCTCCCGCGGAAGACGCCCAAAGCGTATTTTTACATAGACCAAGTGGAACAGCGTCGAAAGATCCACATCTAGCTCTTGCAGGTGGGACAGCTGGCTTAAAAGAAGCGAATCTTCCTCTAATTGCTTGTTGAGTTGGTCTTCCTTTTCCTGCCATTTTCGCAATTGCTCGTTGATATTTTCGGTAAAATCGCGAATATCCTCCAGGGCGGGGGGATGGGAGGGCCGCTCTGTAAACTTAGGAGAAATTCCCAGGGAAGCGGCCGTGGTCTCTACCTCTTGCAGAAGCTCTTTATAGGGGTTAGACGGTTCAAAGGGCAGAAGACCGTGCACATTTTTGAGGACGGAAAAAGCGTTTTCCACATGAAAATCATAGGGAACGACATACTGCTCAATACATTGATCGAACAGGGACAGCGGCCCTGTCAGGCCCACCAGACTCATTCTGGCAACAGCCATATTTCAAACGTCCTTTCTCGAAAATCGGGGTAACTTATGCCAAAGTGTCAATTATGCATTCATAAAGGAAAATGACAGGCGATCCACTCCCGTCAGATAAAAGGGGATTTCTGCTTTGGGAATTCTGTAATGGACGCACTCAATCACATGGATTAAATTGCGAACCTCCGTCTGCTTAAGCTCCAGATAGGCAAAAGCCGTTAAAAGCGACGGCTCGGCCGCGTGAAAAGCGCGCCGGAAAAATTCAAACCGGAACTCAAGGAGATACTGTTCCGCATACGCGTAGTTATGACGGGAAAAAATGGAGCCATATTTTGTCTTGGCTATCAAAGCCCACACTTGTTCCTCATTTTTCGCTTCTAAAAGCGAATAAAAAAACGGTTCTTTCAGATGCTGGAAGTGGGGGATCAGATAGGGAACCAGTGCATCCGGCTCGGGATCTATAAACCGGCGCAGGCGCAGAGCCCGCAAAAGGTTGGCCAAATCAATCTGCTCGCCTAGGTTGGCCATTAGCTTTTTCAAAGTAGAGCCCTTATACATCCCATGCACCCTGTCAAGAACCGTTTGAAAATAGAACGCATGTAACGCAAGGTCAATGGCGGTATAATCCAGGGGGCGTTCGGAAGTGGGGGCAACCTGCTTCAAAACGGGCAAAAGCGGGGATTTGGCAAAGGCGGCAAGCATTTCATCGTATGTGGTGGAAGCCAGAAGCTTTTCCGCGTCGAAGGAAACGGAGGCAAGCAAACGTTCCGGCAGGCGAAGCCGGTAGTCCTCCGGCCGGTGGTTGGCCAGCGTATTGATAAAACCTAGCGCCTGCTCGATCTCTACCGAGAGGAACCAGGTTTCATAAAGGGGCCGATCCTTTCGCGGGACAAACCGAGATAAACGGCGGTAGTCTTCAAACACGGCGGTCTTTAAGTTCTCCTCCAAAGGCGCCCGCCGAAGCTCCATACGCGTTAAAACGGGCAGCGAATCGGCCCATGCCGGATGCTGGCGAAGTGTTTCCACAATCTGATGCTCCGATGCCATGGAGGAAAGCATGATAAAGTCTTCGGCTTTTAAATTGCGGGCGTGCATGGCTTTGGCCTTGGCCGCCAGCGCACCGTATTTCATGTGTGATACCATCATCATACCGCATTCCCCGATGAATGGTTGAAATCGTCGTTTGGGGAAAGGGGTTCGCCGATAATATACGCAAACAAACGCTGCACCCAAGCATTGCGGTTGGCAGCGTAATTCGCCTCCAGCGCCGCTATGCATTGGTCGTGGTCCTGTTCAATTTGCTTGCGCTCTTCCAAAGCGACGGCTTCCTCGAAAGCTTTTAGCTTTTGAAGCCGCACGGCCACCCTTGCTTCATACTCCTTCTTAAGCTTTGCTTTGTCGGCCTCTAGCTGCTCACCCAGTAAGCGGCGCACCCGCTCTTTTGCTTCGGCCGCCTGCCGCTGAGCCTCGTTTTCGGCCGCAATTATTTTTTTGACGGCAACAGCATAATCCACAAGAGGCACTCCTTTATAAAAAAGATGGATGATTTAACGAAACAAATATATTATATCGTTAAAAAGGGAGAAAATACAATCAGTAATATATACAAAAATGCTCATGTAAACGCCGTACAAAAGGGTGTTTATTTAGGAAATCTAGGAAAAAAGGAACTTTTATTTTTCCTCATAAAGTAATTGGAAACCCTAGGAATTAGCGAATTTAGGTGCTTTTTCCCACTTGTTTTATTGTTGAAATTACAAAAACCATTGCAAGCTTTTGATCGGTCTACACACCATACTTTCAGTACTCTCCCATGGAAGCTAAATCTATACAAAAACAAAAAACCGCGGCCGAAAGCCGCGGAAATAATCGTTTGAAATTTTGCAAGCGGGCCTATAAGCCGGGTTCTGTTCAGAGCCAACTTCGTTTCACTTCGGAGTTAACGAAGTTTACTCCTACACTGCCATCTATCTGGGACATGCGTTGCCGCATGCCTCATGCCACCATCCTCGAACTTACGCCGGGCAAGCGCCAGGGAATACTTCCCTGCGTTCTGTCGGGTGTTGCTCCGGATAGAGTTTACATGAACGACCGGTCTCCCGGCCGACGACGGGCGCTTTTCTCCGCCTTTCCACCCTTACACAGGCCAAGCCAAGCTCGACCCATGCGGTATATCTCTGTTGCACTTGTCCTGAGGTTTCCCTCGGCGGGTGTTACCCGTTATCCTGCCCTACGGAGCCCGGACTTTCCTCATTCTTGCAGTTTGCCATAATGGCACACGGCAAAAACGCGGCAGCGCAGCCCGCACACAAAACTTCAATATTATTATACACTTTTTAAGCCAAAATGTAAAGAGCGTTGATTTTTCCTGAAAACCCGTTACTTCCCATTCTTTGTTATAAGCAAACCGGAACGAAACTACGGGCAGTTATGGAATCTTCCGTAACGTCGCAGTCCAGCGCCAACACGGTAACGCCTTTATTTTGCGCGTCTTTTAGCGCGTTTGCAAAGGCAGGGTGCATTTTTTCGTTGGGCGCAAAATATTGTACACCCTTCATTTGAATAATAAAAACGGCATAAGCGTCAAACCCGTCGGCAACAGCGGCGGCAAGGCCGGTTAGGTGCCTAACACCCCGTTCGGTAGGCGCATCGGGAAACAGAGCGACACCCTCCTCCTCCAAAGTGACACCTTTTACCTCTACAAGAGCCTTTTTATCGTCCCAAGTCACCAAAAAGTCAAAGCGAGAGTCGCCATGCCGCCATTCAGGGCGAACCACAGCATGGGAAGGAAACAGATTTCCAAGAGAAACCCACTTGGCAAAGACATGGTTAGGGATTTGAGAGTCGATGTTGACCAATCGGTCGCCCTTGTAAACGGCCAATAAAGTGAAAGGCGTTTTCCGTCCCTTTGACTGAGATGGCTGTATGACGACTTTTGCGCCCGGAATCAGCAGTTCTTTACAACGGCCGGTGTTTTTCACATGGCAAACAACCGTTTCGCCGTTTAGATCCACCAGGGCGACAAATCGGTTGGGCCTTGACAGGAAGAAGCCTGTCTGTGTGTTTGGATAATGCATATAACTTCTCCTGTATCTTTTGAGTATGTGCCGCAATATGGCTTTTTAATTATAGCATACTTTTAACGACAGGGGTCGGCGGGGGTTAGGTTACGGTAAAACCTTGCTTAAGCAACGCTCTTAGCGTATTCGATAGCCCCGCAGTGCGTGGCCCTATCATTTCCGAAGTGTCGCCGAGTCCTGCGGCGGAAAGGCATTTTTGTGCATGCATGGGCAGATTGCCTTGCTATCCCCCGGCGAACGGTGAATCATCTCACCAAGCACTGGGGTCGGGATGCGCTGGTGGAACGACTTCGAGATGAGGTGATAAATAGCGTGGCGTTATAAACTATTGAATTATGATATTCGGGGATTAATAAGACCTCCCTTACTCGCTGACAAAACCAGAACATGGGGAGGGAACACACTGCCCCGACTTTTTATCATATTATGTAACATATAGAAAGTTATAGGCACATACATAATAGTAAATTAACACGAAAATAGTCATTATGTAGGACTTGGTAATTTCAGGTTTATGAAACTATCTGTAAGTGTATGTAAGTAGTTGCAATATTGCGCATGTCTGTTATGTATTCTGGAAGGATATGTTATACTATGGTTAAAAGGATTAAAACGGAATTAAGTGGAACGAAAGAGACTAATTCTCCTAAGGAGGGACTTAAAGTGACTGTAGTAATGACACCCGAAAAGAAAACAGATTACCTTGATAGAATGAATGGTTACATTGAATCGCTGAATCAAATGCCAAAAGAAGAGGCAAGGAAGGCTAGCCGCCAATCTTTAATTAAGTCAGGGGTTCTTGACAAACAGGGTAAACCGCACCTTATTGTTAAATGAGGTTAGATTTGAATGTACTCAAAGATGCCAAACCTTGTTTTAGGATTTCATGGATGCGACAGTACAGTATTTGAACGTGTACTATACGGCCATGAGGATTTAGAAATCTCGCACAATTCTTATGATTGGCTTGGTTCGGGTATATATTTCTGGGAGAATAGCTTTCAACGTGCCTACGATTGGGCCGTAGAAAAAAAAGCACCGTGACAAAAGAAGGAAAATTTAAAGAACCAGCAGTTATTGGAGCCGTTTTGGACTTAGGTCACTGTTTAAATTTAACTGACTACGCAAGTAAGGATATTCTCCAGAAGGGTTATGAAATCCTCGTTCTTAAACATGAGATGCTAGATTTACCTCTTCCGAAAAACTGTGTTTTGGACGAAGGTGGCTATACGTTGTTACGTGATTTGGACTGTGCTGTTATACAGCAGATACACATGTTTAACGAAGAAGAAAACCTGCCTAGCTTCGATTCGGTTCGTGGCGTTTTTACGGAAGGAAAACCTGCATATCCAGGAGCGGGTTTTCGAGAAAAAACTCATATACAAATTTGTAT